>NZ_JBWKYC010000002.1:231742-520773 GCF_059423525.1 Arthrobacter sp. GW460-12-1-14-TSB2 | reverse complement strand
TTGCCGGTGGCGGGATCCTCGACGTCGAACGTCTTCCCGGACGCTGCCGGGCGCCATTCGCCGTTGATCAGCAGGCCAGTCGGCACGGAGGCCAGCAGCGCGGCTTCACGCTGGGCGTTTGTTGACATCGTTCTATCTCCAAGGGGTTTGAAGGAAGTCGTAGCGGCGTGCAGCCCGACCTTCAGCAGTTTGGGGCAGTCCGCTGCCAGAGGCAGGGCATGAGGAAGCTAAATCTTCTGTGTGTCTTTCACCATTGAGGTGGCAGGGTCGGTGCCGGCCCTCTGGGGTCGGCACCGACGCCTTTGGTGTGAGCCGGCTAGGCTCGGACGCTCGTCTTGGTGCGGATCAGGTCCAGAGCCTGAACGAGGTATCCCTTGAAGACCGGGTAGTTCTCGCTCATCGGGAAGTGCCCGATAGCCTTCATCTCGATGAACTCGGCACCCGGGATCTGGCCGGCGGTGCGGGCTCCGTCTTCAGGGGTGGTGAGGTAGTCGTACTCGCCGGTCATCAGGACCACCGCACATTTATTCGTCTGGATTTCGCCTAGTTTGCCGCGCAGATCGTGGTCCACCGAGTAGAAGTACAGGTCACCCTTGAACGCCTCGGAACCCTGCGTGTAGTAGAACCACGTTTTCCAGCGGTCCGCCTCCGGCGATTGCGGTGCCATGAGGTCCCAGGTGCCGCTGCCGCACACCTGCGCGGCGTTGGCGTGTGGGTGCTGCCACCAGTCGAGGTAGAACCCCGGCGAGTAGTCCGCCCCCTCTACGGGGATGACGGCGTCGAACCTCTCCGGGAAGCGGTGGGCGAGCTGCAGCGCTACGTTGCCACCGAAGGAGGATCCCATGAAGATGGGGTCGACCAGTTCCAGTGCATCGACGAGGGCGACAATGAAGTTGGCGAAGTGGTCCGCGCTGAGCTGGTACTCCTCGGTCCACCACTGGGTGTTTTCAGGGGGGTCTGATTTGCCATGGCGGGGGAGGTCGTAGGCGATGACGCGGTAGTTGGCGGTGATCTCCGGGTCCTCCAGCAGGCCGCGCCACTGGTGGTTGTGGGCTCCGGCGGTGTGCTGGCAGACCAAGGGCTGCCCCTGGCCGTTTTCGAGGTAGAAAACCTTGTATTCGAGGCCGTCCACGTCGACGGTGACGTAGTGGCCGGTGACGGGGGAAATTTTGCTCATGTCAGGAACTCCTATGGTCTAGACGGGTGCGCCGGTTGAGCGCAGCAGTTCGATCTGGCGGGTGAGGCAGCGCAGGTTCTGCATCAGGACCAGGACGTCGCCCTCCAGCTTCATGTCGCGCTGGAAAGTGGCGGCCCAGATGCCGTGGTACATGGGAGCCGGGACGGGCTTGCCGAATTCACCCCAGGTGTGGGCGCTGGCCCGGATGGCGAACTGGTAGGGCACCTCGATGGGTCCCGGGTCCACGGAAATCTGGGCGATGGTGCCGGACACCACCCGGACGACAAAGGTGTGCGCCTCCATGTCCAGCAGGTAGGAGCAGGTGAAGTACTTTCCGTGGGCCTGAATTTCCGGGTCCTGGTTGTTGGCCCCGGTGAAGCTCTGAACCCAGGATTCTACAGAAGGGGCACGTGTTGCGACCGTCATTTCGTTGTTCCTCTCGTTGAACTCGCGGAGGGTCGGACTTCTCTGTCCGAGCCTCGAAAGCGGGGTTTCTGGAGCGCCTTTGCGACTATCTCCGTTGGCAACCCTTCGCTGTTTCCATTGCAGTCGCCGTGACCCCGAACGGTCCAATACCTGTCCACTATCCACCGATAGCCTGAAACTATTGGACCCCGATTGCGGCGGAGCTTACAGTTGAACGATGCAGCAGCCACAGCTAGACCTGCGCGTTCTGCAGTACTTCGTCGCCGTCGCAGAAGAGCTGCATTTTGGTCGAGCCGCTGCCCGACTTCATATCGCGCAGCCATCCCTCAGCGTCCAAATACGGAAGCTTGAACACTCGCTCGGCACTCCCCTGCTGATCCGGACCAGCCGCAGCGTCTCCCTGACCAGCGCAGGGGACGTCCTGCTGGGTGAAGCTAAGCGCCTTTTATCCGCCGCGGAGCGCGCCGTTTCGTTGACGCGTGAGGTCGCGAGCGGCGTGCGGGGCACCTTGATAGTCGGCTTCCAGGCCAACGCGGCTGCTGAACTGACCCCGCGAATCCTCGCAGCGTTCAAGAACAACCACCCGGAAATCCACGTGCAGATGAGGTCCTTCGATTTCGCTGACCCCACAGCGGGGTTGGCCGATGGAAGCGCTGACGTGGCATTTGTGCGGCCGCCCCTGCCGGCGGCTGACTGGCTCGCCATGGAGACACTGTTCATTGAGCCTCGGGTCCTCGTAGTTGCCAGCAGTTCCCGCTTTGCCGGGCTGTCTGAAGTCTCGGTCGAACAGGTCGTTGATGAGTCCTTCGTCGCCCGCAAGGCTCCGGATAAGTGGAGGGATTTCTGGCTCGCAACCCAGGCCCGCGGCGGGCAGCCGGTCCGTATGGGCACTCAGGTAGCCACCGTCGACGAATGTTTCGAAGCCATCATGGGTGAGCGGGGCATTGCGTTCACTCAGGCCTCGACCCAACGCTTCTATGACCGTCCCGGGCTGTCTTTCATCCCGGTCAGAGACGTCCCGCCCTCTCCGCTGTCGATTGCATGGCGCACTGACGTCAATGACGGGCTGGCGCGCGAGTTCGTGGAGACGGCCCGGACCCTGGCCTCCTTCGGGGGCGTACCAAACCTCGTCGACTCCCCTCTGCCTGTCTCGCTGTCCTCTTCGCTCCAGTCCAATTAGCGCCACTGACGATCGCAGTGCAGCCAAGAAATGCCGCCAACGATCGCCTGGGCGACCTTGCCGTCCTCGATCAGCAGGGCATCGCCGGGATTGACGTCCTCGCGGAGGGACTTGAGCGTCTGGAACGGGGACACGCACGGCCCATAAGGGACGATAGCGGGAAACCGCCCGTCGTCGTCCGCTGTTATTGAGCTACTTCGTGAGTGCCCCCTCCAACCAGGACCTCAGCACCGGCGCGGGAGCCGCACCGGCCTGCCTCGCGACGATCTTGCCGTCGACGATGACCATTAACGTTGGCACCGCCTGAATGGCGAACCTGGCGGAGAGCTGCGGCGAGTGGTCCACGTCGACCTTCACAAGTTTGATCTGCCCCGCGCGTTCGTGTGCCAACTGGTCCAGCACGGGGCTCACCATCCTGCAGGGTCCGCACCACACCGCCCAAAAGTCCACCATCACCGGAACGCCGGACCGTTCGGCGATCTCGCCGAAGTCATCGTCGCCCGCTTCAACCACCCAAGGAAGCTCCCGGTGGCAACTCCCGCAGCGCGGCCGGCCCTCGGCGACAGCCGGAACCCGGTTGGATTTGCCGCAATGGGGACATTTGATGATGGCCTTGTTCATGCTGTTCCAGCCCCCTCCAGCTCCATCGTGCTGTAGTCAACCACTAATTCCCCTCCGGATTCGGTCACCGTGACGACTCCGCCCTCCGCGATGCTGCCACGCAGCAAGGCCCGGCCCACCTGCGTTTCCACCACATGGGAAATATAACGGCGCAAGGGCCGGGCTCCGTACACCGGATCGAAGCCGCGCTCGGCTATCAGAAGGCGCGCCTCCTCGGTTAGGTGCAGCTCTACTTGCTGCTCGGCCAGCCGCTGCCGCAGCTGCTGGAACTGCAGGTCAACGATGCGTTCGATTTGCGGCAGTCCCAGGGGAGCGAACAGAACCGTATCGTCCACGCGGTTGAGGAACTCGGGGCGGAAATGCGCCCGGAGCTCACCCATCACCATGCCGCGCGCCTCCTCGGTGATCGCTCCGCCTTCGGACGAACCCTCCAAAAGATACTGGGAGCCGATATTGGAGGTCATGATGATGACGGTATTGCGGAAATCGACGGTCCGGCCCTGCGAGTCCGTAATCCGTCCGTCGTCGAGCACCTGGAGCAAGGTGTTGAAAATGTCCGGATGGGCTTTTTCCACCTCATCGAACAGCACTACCGAGTACGGCTTCCGGCGTACCGCTTCCGTAAGCTGTCCTCCTTCGTCGTAACCGATGTAGCCAGGAGGCGCCCCCAGCAGGCGGCTCACGGTGTGCCGCTCCTGGTACTCACTCATGTCCAGCCGGATCATTGCGTTCTCGCTGTCAAAGAGCGCCGCAGCCAGAGCCTTGGCAAGCTCGGTCTTCCCGACGCCGGTCGGGCCGAGGAAGATAAAGGAGCCGATGGGCCGGCGGGGATCCCGGATCCCGGAGCGGGCGCGGATGATGGCGTCCGACACCGCGCTAATCGCTTCTTCCTGCCCCACAACGCGGGTGCGCAGGATTTCATCCAGGTGCAGGACTTTTTCGCGTTCGCCCTCCTTCAGCCGTGCGACCGGTATTCCTGTCCAGGCCGCGACGATGTCGGCGATCTCCTCCTCCGTCACTACCTCGCGGAGCAGGCGCTTTTCACCCTGTTTGGCGGTCAGCCGTTCTTCCTCGGCGGCCAGCCGCCGTTCGAGGTCGGCAAGCCGGCCGTAGCGCAGCTCCGCCGCCCGGTTGAGGTCGTAGTTCCGCTCGGCTTCCTCAGCCTCCAGTCGCAGCCGTTCCAGTTCGCTGCGGATTTCCTGCAGCTTGTGGATCGCCTGGCGTTCGGCTTCCCATTGGGCCCTCTTCGCGTCGGCCTCTGCGCGCAGGTCCGCCAATTCACGCCTCAGCTCCTCAAGCCGGGTCTTGCTGGCCGGATCGGTCTCCTTGGAGAGTGCCGCCTCTTCGATTTCGAGCCGCGTGACCTTTCGGGTGAGCTCATCCAATTCCGCCGGCATCGAATCAATTTCCGTCCGCAGCCGGGCGCACGCTTCATCCACGAGGTCAATGGCCTTGTCCGGAAGAAACCGGTCAGTGATGTACCTGTGGGAAAGGGTAGCCGCAGCCACCAGAGCACTATCCTGGATCCGTACGCCGTGGAAGACCTCAAGTCGCTCACGCAGCCCGCGAAGGATGGAAATGGCGTCCTCGACGTCGGGCTCGTCAACCGTGACCGGCTGGAAGCGGCGTTCCAAAGCCGCATCCGACTCAATGTGTTTGCGGTATTCGTCGAGGGTGGTGGCGCCGATCATGTGCAGCTCCCCGCGGGCCAGCATGGGCTTGAGCATGTTACCGGCGTCCATCGACCCCTCGGACGCGCCTGCCCCGACGACGGTGTGCAACTCGTCCACGAAGAGCAGGATCCTGCCTTCTGCCGCCAGCACCTCGGCCAGCACCGCCTTCAGCCGCTCCTCGAATTCGCCGCGGTACTTGGCGCCGGCCACGAGGGCGCTCAGGTCGAGCGAGAAAATGGTCTTGTTCTTTAGGCCTTCCGGCACATCCTGCCGGACGATCCGCTGGGCCAGTCCCTCCACAATGGCGGTTTTGCCGACTCCAGGCTCGCCGATAAGCACCGGATTGTTTTTGGTCTTGCGTGAAAGTATCTGGACGACCCGCCGGATTTCCGCATCGCGGCCGATGACCGGATCCAGCTTTCCGGTGCGGGCGTCCGCCACCAGATCGCGGCCATACTTCTCCAGCGCCTCGTAGGTCTGCTCCGGCGTTGCCGAGGTGACGCGCTGGTTTCCCCTGACCTGGGTCAGGACCGAGAGGAACGCCTCGCGGGTGATGCCGTGCTCGGCCAGCACCCTGCCGGCCGCCGTGGACCGGCCTTCCTCCGCCAGCGCGACCAGCAAGTGTTCCACCGAGACGTACTCGTCTTTGAGTCGTTTGGCTTCACGTTCAGCAGCGTCGAGGAGTGTGCCGAGCCTGCGGCTCACGTACACCTGCCCTGGCGCTGCCCCCGGGCCGGTGACCTTCGGCTTCCGCCGCAGCTCGGTCTCGACCGCCCTGTTCAGCTCGTCCACGTCCACCTGCATGCCAACGAGTAGTCGCGGGACGAGGCCCCCCTCCTGCTCCAGCAGGGCCGCCAGCAGATGCTCGCCGTCGGTCTCGGTATGGCCGTGTTGCTGGGCGATCCGCTGGGCCCGTGCCAAGGCCTCCTGCGACTTCTGGGTCAAACTCTCCATGTTCATCGCGAAGTAGTCCTTTCCACTTGCGTGATTTCAACCAAACGTCGTTCCAGCGTGTCCACCCGCGCCAGCAAGTCCAGTACCAGCGGGATTGCCGCATAGTTCAGCGCCAGCTCCGAATGCAGCCGCAGGACGCGCGCGATCAGTTCCGGGGCCCGCGGACTGAACCAGGGGCCGCCCGGAGCATCGCCTCCTAGCGGCCGAATCAGATCCAGCTCTACGAACCGCCTGACGACGTCGGGGTGGACACCGCTGCTGCGTGCCACCGCCTCGAGATTCAGGCGCCACGGGTAGGCGAGCGCATACACTTCGCTCATCGCTCCTCCCTCGGATCAAAGTCGGAGATGCTGGCGAGTTTCTCGTACAGCTTGCGCTCCTCCTTGCTGAGGCTCGGGGGCACCATGATCTTGATCTCCGCATACAGGTGCCCCGGTAATCCCCGCGGGTTGGGCATACCCTGTCCTCGCAGCCGCAGCCGGCGGCCGCTAGAGGAGCCCTCGGGCACGGTGATCGTGACTGTCCCGGTTGGCGCCTGAGCCTTGATCTTGGCCCCTACGGCGGCCTCCGAAGGCGATACCGGAAGGTCGATGTAGATGTCCCGGCCCTTTAGCCGGTACCTGCTGTCGGGCTGAAACCGCACGGTCAGTAGGAGGTCGCCCGGCGGGCCCCCTTCGCGGCCCGCCGCGCCTTCCCCGGCCAGACGGATGCGCTGCCCATCGAGCACACCGGGAGGCACGTCGACGTCATAATCGCGGGTCTCCCCGTCCGGCTGAGCCAACCTGACGGTGTGCTTTCCGCCGCGGACAGCTTCCTCCACGGTCAGCCAAAGCTCGGCTTCGTGGTCCGCCCCCAGGGACGGGCCCCCTGCCTGTTGCCGGAACCAGCCACCGAGCAGATCCTCCCAACCGACGTCGCCTCCCATATCGACATGGGCGTTGCCGTACGCGCTGCGTCCCGGGCGCGGGCCCGGCCGGGGGCCGGGGCGCGGCCCGCCGGAACCCCACCGCGTGCCGCCGCCCCCCGGGCCAGCCCCGCTGCCGGCGTACTGCCGGTAGTCGGCGCCGAACCGGTCATAGCGCGCCCTGGTTTCGGGATCTGACAAGGTGTCGTAGGCCTCGCCGATCTCTTTGAACTTGTCGGCGGCATCCGGCTCCCGGTTGACGTCGGGATGGTATCTTCTTGCCAGTTTGCGGTAGGCGCGCTGGATTTCGTCAGGCTTCGCGGTGCGCGGGACGCCGAGAACTGAGTAGTGATCCTTAGCCACGGTCCGGGGTCACCGCCCGGCTCACAACGACGGCGGCTGGCCTGAGGATGGCGTCCGTGCCACCGTAGCCCGGACGCAGTACGGTCAGCACAGTCCCAGGGGGAGCCTCGTCCGTCTCCGACACACTGACCACCTCGTGAATCCTCGGGTCGAAAGGGACGTTCTCGGCGTCGATCCGCGGGTAGCCCAGGCGGGCCAGGGTATCGATGGCCTGAGAACGGATAGCGGCTATGCCATCAACGAGCGGGTCCGCGGCAGACGGGGCGTGAGCTAGGGCCAATTCCAGATTGTCCAAGACAGGCAACCACACCAAAGAGACCGCTGCGCGCTCCTGTGCCCTTAGCTGTGCGCCGTCCCGGGCGGCGCGCTTTCGAACGTTATCTGCGTCAGCCAGCGCACGGCGCCACAGATCCTCCATTTTGGCCAGCGCCTCCGCCTGTGCCGCCGCTCCGGTTTCCCTTTCATCGGGTGCGGCGGCCTCTGCCCCGTCACTTCCTGGATGGGCCTGTCCAGCCGGCCCTGTCTGGTCGCTCATGGCCGTTCCTAGCCACGATCGAATTCTGCATCGACGATGTCATCGTCATTTACATCGTTGGAGTCTCCGGGGTGTGATGCGGATCTCTGGCCGGCCCCTGCAGTGGCCGCGGAGGCAGCGGAGGCACTCAGCGCCGACTGCAGCTGCTGAAGCTCGGAAATTAGTTCCCTCGCGGTGCCAACATCCGCCTGGTTGCTGACAGCGTCACGCGCCTGGCCAACCAGCAGTTCCGCTCGGGCCTTATCATGCACCGGGACTGCGCCACCAAGCTCATTGACGGCCCGCTCAACGCGGTAGGCCACCGCATCGAGTTCGTTCAGGGTGTCAATCCGCTCCCGGTTCTGCAGGTCCTCGCTTCTGTGGGACTCAGCCTCGGCAATCATGCGCTCGACTTCCTTGGCGTCGAGGTTAGAGCCTTCGCTGATGGTGATGCCCTGTTCCTTACCCGTGTCCTTGTCGCGGGCCGTGACGTTCAGAATGCCGTTTGCGTCCACGTCGAAAGTGACCTCGACCTGCGGTTCCCCGCGGGGCGCTGGCCGGATGTCGGTCAGTTGGAACCGGCCTAGCACCCGATTATCCGTCGCCAGTTCCCGCTCCCCTTGCAAGACCACCACGTCAACAGCGGGCTGGTTGTCGTCGGCGGTGGAGAACACTTCGCTGCGCCTTGCGGGGATGGTCGTATTGCGCTCGATAATCTTTGTCATCACGCCGCCGCGGGTCTCGACACCCAGGGAAAGCGGCACAACGTCTAGTAGCAGTACGTCCGAAACCTCTCCCTTGAGCACCCCGGCCTGGATCGCCGCACCGATAGCCACGACTTCGTCGGGATTGACGCTCATGTTGGGGTCTTTGCCTCCGGTCAGACGCCGAACGACGTTCTGTACCGCAGGAATGCGCGTGGAGCCGCCAACCAAAATCACTTCATCGATGTCGTTGGCGGTAACCTTGGCGTCCGTCATCGCCTGCTTGACCGGATCCATGGTGCGTTCCACCAGGTCATGGGTGATGTCTTCAAAAACCGAACGCCGAACGGTGGTCGTCAGATGCTTGGGTCCCGTGGCGTCGGCGGTGATAAAGGGAAGGTTGACCTGGGTCTGGGTCACAGAACTCAGCTCGACCTTCGCTTTCTCGGCCGCCTCGAAAAGGCGTTGCAACGCCTGGGCGTCCGACCGGAGGTCGATGCCCGCCTCCTTCTGGAAGTCGTCGGCCAAGTAATCGACAAGTCGGCGGTCAAAATCGTCGCCGCCAAGATGGGTGTCACCCGCCGTCGAGCGGACCTCCACAACCCCGTCCCCCACGTCCAGCAGACTCACATCAAATGTTCCGCCGCCAAGGTCGAAAACCAACACCGTCTCATGCTGACGTTTGTCGATGCCGTAGGCCAGGGCCGCTGCAGTAGGTTCGTTGATGATGCGCAGGACTTCCAGTCCGGCAATCTTGCCCGCGTCCTTGGTCGCGGTGCGCTGTGCATCGTTAAAGTACGCAGGAACCGTAATGACGGCCTCCGTCACCTTTTCGCCCAGCTGCTTCGCGGCGTCGTCCACCAGCTTGCGGAGAACGAGCGCACTCACTTCTTCGGGTGCGACTTTCTTGCCCTGAACTTGAAAACGCGCCACGCCGTTGTCGTCCGCTACGACGTCGAAACTCACGGCCTTGGCCTCATCCGTAATCTCGTCATAGTGTCGGCCGATAAACCGCTTGGCCGACGTGATGGTTCCCTTGGGGTTGAGAATCGCCTGCCGGCGGGCCAGCTGCCCCACAAGCCGTTCCCCGGTGTCCGTATACGCCACAACTGACGGAGTGGTCCGGGCGCCTTCCGCATTGGCGATGACGCGAGCCTCCCCGCCTTCCCAGACGGCGATCACCGAGTTGGTTGTGCCGAGATCAATTCCTACTGCTTTGGCCATGACGCACTCCGGTCCTAGAGGGCGATCGGTCCGGTGGCGGCCTCCGCCCGAGATTGCACCGCATGACTCACCCCCTGTCCTGTTGGGCGACGAGGCGCAACGGGCTTTGTCATGGGCCTTATGGGTTTGAGTCTGCCCCTTGGACCGGAGCGACGGCATGACCCTCCAGGGTCCAAATATGCTCCAGTGAATTGACCTCTCAAGGCTAGGCTCGCCAGGCGTATCCTTCGAGGCGCCGAGATAATCTGAGGATTCGCCAGGTCAAATGGGTCGCGAACGACGCAGCTCCGGCTCGCGGGTCCAAGAACGACGGCCTCACCATTCACCGGAGCACCCGCGATACCGGTTATAGTCCACGCGTCTCTGGCGCCCACGTGCGCACGGCCGCCGAGGGATTGCAGGACCCCGGTCAAGCGCGAGGTGGAAGCGCGAACGAGCTGCCTCGAGTTGACCTGGGGGATTCATATGCGGGCCGTTTTTGGGCGTCCCGGGGCCATGCGGACGCGATGGCAGCGGAGGAGACTCAACCTATTACCTGTTTCCTAGACAGCCAGGGAAGGCAACGGGAATCCAATGAGTAAGAGCAGACCTGCGGCCGCCGAGAGAACGGCCTCACACCCGGCGCTAGGACGCAAGGGGGCGTGGACCGCCGTTCTCTGCGCAGGGGTCCTTATATTCGGGTCGGCGTGCACAGGGGCGCCTCCGGCTCCGGCACCACAATCAGCCAGCGCGGGGGGGTCGAGTTCCACAGGGGACCTTTCAGCCGTTCCAGGTATCGTCAGAGAAGTCGAGCCCTCTGTGGTCACGATCGTGACGTCAGGCGGCGTCGGCAGCGGAGTGATTTACCGCAGCGACGGGACCATCGTCACGGACGCCCACGTGGTGGAGGACCAACAGAAGAAGCCGTTGAAGAGCGTCCAGATCCACTTCGCGGACGGAACTCAGGCCTCCGCCGTCGTCCTCGGTGTTGACGACGCAACCGACGTGGCAGTGGTGAAGGCTGACCGGGCCAACCTTCCGGCCGCCAAGTTCTCGACGGCGCTTCCCGAAGTTGGGCAGCTGGCGGTTGTTATTGGCAGTCCGCTCGGGCTGGAGCAGACCGTCACGGCGGGCATTGTTTCCGCACTTCACCGAAATATGCCGCCGTCCGAGGGATCGCCGCAGGGGCTTATCGACCTTGTCCAGACAGACGCGCCCATCTCCCCGGGCAATTCCGGTGGAGCCGTGGTCAACAGCAGTTCGGAGATCATTGGACTCTCAGAAGCGTATCTGCCGCCCAGTTCGGGCGCCGTGTCGATCGGATTCGTGACTCCGGCGGCCACGGTGACCGACGTGGCGGACCAGATTCTGAAGAGCGGAGTAGCCACACACCCGGTCCTTGGAATCATTCCGACCGACATCTCTCCTGAGGTCGCAAACCGCTTTGGCCTCCCTACAACGTCAGGAGCGCTGGTCATCGAAGTTGCCCAGGGGGGACCGGCAGCCAAATCGGGATTGCAGCCAGGAGACATCATCACCCAGTTCGACGGGCAGAAGATCGCCAGTGTGACCGACCTCCTTGCCGCTATCCGCAAGAAAGAGCCGGGCCAGCAGTCCGACGTCGAGTTCCAGCGCGGGCAAGACACAAAGTCAGTGAAAGTCACATTGGGCAGCACTGCAACGAAATAGACCTGTTCGTGTGGCCCCGCTCAGCAAGATTACAATGTACCCATTCCAGAAACAGAGGTATGGCCATGTCTGACCCACTGGCACAACAATTGTTTAAGGGATCAGGAGCTGCGTTGATTATTCGGGGCATTGCGGCCGTTCTATTCGGCATTTCGGTTGTCGTCTGGCCCGGTGTTTCCGTACTCGCAATGGTGATCCTCTTCGGAATCTACGCTGTCTTAGACGGCGTCACCAACATCGTGCACTACGTCACGCGCAAGCGGCGCCGGTCCGTCTGGCAACTAGTGGGAGGCATCATCTCCGTGCTCGCGGGTCTCGTCGCGTTCGTCTGGCCGGGCATCACCGCCCTTTCGCTGGCGCTCGTAATCGGCCTGTGGGCGGTTATGCTCGGTGTCTCCCAGATGGCGCTGGCCTTTGAAGCCAAAAAGGCTGTCGGGTCATGGTGGCTCTGGCTGATCACAGGTATCGTCACCACTGTTTTCGGCCTCTTCTTAGTCGTTCTTCCCGGCCCGGGCATACTCAGCCTCCTGGGGCTGCTCTCGTCCTTCGCAATTCTCTTCGGAATACTCCTGATCGCCTCCGGTGTTGGACTGCGCAGGTTGGGCGAAAGCCCTGATACCCGGCTCTCGATGGGCTAACAGCCTGCCAACGGGGCAAGGGCTTTCGGGCTTGCGTGATTGCCTAATCCCCGATCAGCCTCCCGAGGCAGCAGGTCCAAGGAATTTCCGCGGGGCCGCGACTTCATCACTCGGGTACCGGACTCACTGCAATTCCGAAACACCGGGCGCGTCGGTGACGGCGGGAGGGTCCCGCCGTCGTCTAGCTCCCTGCTCGACGCGGATCTCCCGTGGGCATTGACACGCCAACGTTCCGGGTCTACTACTGGGCATAACCGGTGCACCCAATCCGCCCCCATGATGGTGCCCATGCCGCCGATCAGTGCCAACGCAACGCCTATGCCAGCTGTCGCGGCGATGCCGGTTTCGTAGCCGGGGACTGACATAGGAGCCAACATGATTTCTGGATTTCGTGATCCACATCTCGCGCAGATTCGTCCGGTTCGGGTACGCTCGCCGCAGGGCTGCGAGGAGTGTCTGTCTTTGGGCACGCCATGGGTACATTTGCGTTTGTGTCTCTCCTGCGGCCATGTCGGATGTTGTGATTCTTCCCCGCTGCGGCACGCGCGAGCTCATGCCACCGAGTTGCACCCAATCGTTCGTTCCTTGGAGCCCGGCGAGGACTGGCGCTGGTGCTATCCCCATGAGGCATTCGTCTAAGGTACCGGGGCAACCAACTGATGGAACCTGTCCAAGGCTCGAGGATGATCGAGACACCGGACGTCTCCGGCGCCTATCCACGGCTCGGCCAAGCCCAGATTGAATTGCTGGGCCGTGCCGGCACCAGCCGGGCTACCTCCGCCGGAGAAGTCCTCATACAGGCGGGAAACTTCGACACTGACTTCTTCGTCGTCCTGCAGGGCACGGTACTGGTCGTGGAGGGGCTGCATGCCGCCGGGAGCAGACAGCCTGCTGATCTGGGCCCCGGAACGAGGATCCTCGAAGTTCACGGTCCGGGACGGTTCCTCGGCGAATTGGGTCTGGTCGAGGGGCAACCGGCCTTTGCCAGTACTGTGTCCGCCGAGGCAGGCGAAGTGCTCCAGATCAGCGGGGAGGATCTGCGACGTGTGGTCCTGACCGACGCTGAGGTGGGCGAGACCATCCTGCGGGCACACCTTCAGCGCCGGATCCTGATGATCAGCTGGGGCGCGGGCATGCGCATCGTTGGATCCCGTTTCAGCCGTGACACGATTCGCCTGTTGGAATTTGCGGCCGCCAACCGCCTCCCCCACCGCCTGGTCGATCTGGAGAATGACGAGCAGGCGCAGGCCATCCTGGACCGGGTAGGGATCCTCGCGAACGACCTGCCCGCAGTGGTGCTCAGCGCCTCGCGGGTCCTCAGAAACCCTTCAACCGCAGATCTGGCCGTTGCCATGGGACTACGGACGGTGAAAGAGCACTCGGCCTCCTACGATCTCATGGTGATCGGGGCCGGGCCGGCAGGCCTGGCGGCCGCCGTCTACGCAGCGTCCGACGGATTGTCGGTCGTCCTTAAGGAAGGCTTCGCGATAGGTGGGCAGGCCGGGACGTCTCCGCGGATCGAGAACTTTCTCGGCTTTCCCGCTGGGATCTCCGGCGGGGAACTCACTGAAAGAGCGGTCATTCAGGCCCGCAAGTTCAGAGTCCAGATCAACGTCGCCTGCCGGGCAAGCACCATCGAGTTGAGGGACGGCGAGTTCCGCGCCGAGTTCAACGGGAGTGGCCCTGCCACCTCGCGGGCTGCGCTGCTCGCAACCGGGGTTCATTACCGCCGGCTGCCAGTCCCCGGGCTGGAGGAATTCGAGGGGATTAGTGTCTTCTACGCCGCCACGGTCCACGAGGCCAGGCTCTGCGGATCGCAACCGGTTACCGTCGTCGGCGGTGGAAACTCCGCGGGACAGGCCGCGCTTTTCCTGGCTGGCACTGGATCACCAGTGCGCCTCGTGGTCCGCGGGGCGGACCTCCTCGCGGACATGTCGAGATACCTCGCGGAACGGATCAAAGAGCACGCGGGCATAGAGGTACTGCTGGGGGCCAACATCGTGGGCGTAGACGGTTCAGGCGCCCTCGAACGGATCGTCGTCGATCTGCGAGCCACAGGCGAACAACGCATCTTCGACTCCCGATACCTCTTCATTTTCATCGGTGCCACGCCGCACACAGAATGGCTGCAGGGTACTGTCACCCTGGATGACCACGGTTTTGTGCTCACCGGGGCTGACCTCGAGGATCTTCCTCCTGAGTTCAGCCATCTGGGACGCAGACGACTGCCCCTGGAAACCAGCGTTCCCGGGATGTTCGCGGCAGGCGATGTTCGGCATGGATCGGTGAAGCGCGTAACGGCCGCCGCCGGTGAAGGCTCAACAGCCGTGGCAATGATCCACGAGCACCTCCGCCTCCTCCGGGATGGAGCATCCGGTGCGCGTTGGAACGAGGCACAGTGAAGTCAAACAGGACCGTGCCGATCTCTGGGTGTGATAAGACGGCAAGGGCACCAATTCCGGCGATTTTCAGTCAAGTCACGTCGGCCATTAGGTTGTGCCTCTCCGAGATGGACGATCGAAAGGCAGATCCGGCTGGAGGCCATACGAGCGTAGCTTGGCGGTATTGCAGCGCCGATCCCGGCCTCGCCGCATCGGCCGCCGAATTGGCCGAGCCCGCAAGAGACAGCAATGGGTCTCCCGGCCAAGTACGGCGTTGGATGGCCTGCGTCGAGGGTCATGTTCACGACGGCGTACCGAAGGACCCGAAAATGGTCGATTCTAGACTCCGTGATGGGGACAAGCGGCTCAAGCCGAATCCCGATCACGGAGAGCAACGGACTACGGTCTGCCAGGCTCGTATTCCCTGTCAGATCCCCGTTGCTGTGGACAGAGACGAGGATCATTGTGTTCGATCGACGTATGGCAGAGGAAATCCTCAACTTGACCGCGCAGGCGGTGTCGGAGACGTCGTTCTGCGAGGTCACGGACCGTTACCTCGCAGTGAATGGCCAGTTGGATCCCGTCCCCGAACGCGCGGCGTTGCCTCAGGACCTGGACGTCCGGTGTCTCAATGGCAGGGACTCCGTTCTCCCTTGCGCCAGGCCGGGCTGGCGGTATGCGCTCTTCACCGTTGGGGACGGTGGCGAGCTCAGCGGGTGTCTGGTGCTGTCCGCTGCCGGCCCTCCGGATCTCCCGCAACTGATACAGCTGCGGACAGTGGCGGGGACAACGGGAACGAATCACGCCAGGGGATCCCCCGGGGAACTCCCGAATGACTCAATCGGTCAGCCGCTCCCCCGTGACGACATGAACCAGCGTCTCCTGTCCCTCTCGGCGACGGTACTTGAGCTTGAAGAACACGCCAAGATCCGGGATGCCCTGGACCAGGGCACGACTCCCGACCTCGGGGATACTGACTCCAGGGAGGGACTCCTGGCGGAGGTCCTTTCACGGCTGACGGGGCGGCCCATCTGTATTGAGGACGCGTTCGGGCATATTAGCGCGGCGGCTGGGACCGGGTCCAGACGCCCCTACCCTAGGCTTGGCGCGGCGGCCAGGTCGCGCACTGCGCAGCTCTGGCTTGCCTCCGGCGCACCGGTCCCCGAACCGCGAAGGCTCGTTGCCCTTGCCCTTTCACACGGCGAGGTGTTGGGAGCTATTTGTATGCTGGAAACCGACAGGCCGGTCACAGCCGCCAACGTCTTCGCTTTGAAGTACGCAACACGGCTCTTGGAGGTCGAGTTGTTGCACCGCCGCAGCCTGGCCCGGCTGGAACTGAGGCTGGGGCGCGACCTGGTGGACGAACTAGTGTCCGGAATGGATGGCGCGACCGCACGCGTTCGTACCGAGGCATTGGGATATGACATTAGTGGTCCGCAGCACGTCATCGTGGCGGAGTGGCAGCCGCCAAGAACCGACGACACTGTCGTGGTCGCACTGCGCAGGACGTTGCTGGAACTTCGTTCATCCTCGCTCGTTTCACGGCGCGCGGACATGGCTGTTGCCGTGGTTCGTGGAGATCCGTTGGGTGCCGAGGTCTTTTCCGTTGTCGCCAGGACCCTACGAAGTGCCACCGGGGCCATGGGCATCGGCGGTCCAAGCCTGGATGTCGCCCAGATTCCGCGCTCCTTCTCGGAAGCCCTGCACGCGCTGCACATTCGGGCCGGTTCAATCGATCGCTACGGTGTCACCCGCTTTGATCAGCTGGGGATCTACCGCATCTTGGACACAGCTGGAGGCGAACCGGATCTGGCGGGCTATGTCGACGAGTGGCTCGGTAACCTTCAACGCGCCGACGACAGCCGGGGGTCTGACCTGGTGCAAACCCTGGCCCAGTACCTGGACCACGGCGGCAACTATGACAGTACGGCCGAGAGCCTGAGCATCCATCGAAGCACTCTGCGTTACCGCCTGAAGTGCATCCGGCAGATCAGCGGCTTCGACCTTGCCGATCCCGAGACCCGACTAAACCTGCACGTCGCAACGCGTGCATGGCGCCTTCGTCCGCACGGTGCCCCGTTTCATGTCCCATAGCAGGCATCAACAGGCCGAACAGCCGCAGTGAAGGCGGTGCCGGCTGACCTGCCGGATTCGAATATCGGCAGTTCTGGACGGGCGGGGCAATGCCACTTCCATGGCGCCAGAGGAACTACCGGATGAAGCCGCGGCCGTCAGCCCCCGACCGATTGAGCGGGGGAAGCCGGTAGGGCCACGGGCCGCGGCGGCCCGGAACAGACCCCACGGAATGAGACATCGGAAACCCGTGTCCACTGCGACGGCGACCTCCAAGTCGCTGGTCATAGACACTGAATCATAGGAGGCAGGGTGTGCCGGAAAATTCGGGCGACGTAAACCCCACCATTGCCCGTACGCTGGGCGTTCTCGCCGAACCGGAGGTCACCGCGGAGTTTGCCGAGCGTAACGGCCGCGAAGTGGGCCATCTTCTCAACCTCGCCGATCAGCGCCACGACTGGTCTGTGGTGATCGAGTACCAGGATTTCACGGCTGGCAATGGGTTGGCGCCGATGCTGGAGTCCATGGCAAAGCACCGGATCCTCCGTGCCTGGGATGTCATGGTCTGCCTAACCGATCTTCCCATTCGTTTCGAGGGCCGTACCGTGGTCGCGGAAGTTGCGCTTGGGGAGCCGATCTCCCTGGTTTCCTTGCCGGCGCTCGGCGCCGTCAATATCGACCGCCGGGTCCGCACTGCCGTCGCCGACCTCGGCTGGGCGATGCACCGCCATTTCGATCCCCAAGATGACGCCGGGGAATTCGGTCCGCCCTCTCTGCACCAATCGCGGCATATCGAGCCCGCTGTTCTTGATGACGGGCCTATTGGGTTCCGATATGTCTCAGCGACCCGCCTCGGCCGCGGGCGGTTGCTGGCGGGCATGCTGCGGGCGAACCGTCCTTGGCGGCTGGTCTTCGGATTGAGAAGCGCAATGGCTGCCGCGATCGCCACGGGCGCCTTCGCGCTTGTCACGGACACAATTTGGCAACTCGCAGACCGGCTGGGGGCACCAAGGCTAACGTTGCTGATGATCCTTTCGATTGGTTCGATGGTGTTCTGGATCATCACCCAACACGATCTGTGGGAAAGCCCCCGGCGCGACGATTCCCTCGAACGATACAAGGCCTCCCTATATAACACCTCTACTGTGTGGTCGTTGATGATCGGCGTGGTGATCAGCTACGTCCTGCTGTTCGTGGCTGTGCTGCTGGCCGCGGCGTTCACTATCGACGATGTCTTATTGGCGCTGACCCTGCAACATCCCGTGTCTGTTTGGGACTTTGTGGAAGTCGCCTGGATGACGACATCGGCGGCGCTCATCGGTGGTGCGTTGGGGTCTGGATTCGAGTCAAAAGAGGACATTCTTCGGGCGGCGTACGGCCAACGGGAACGTCATCGTCGCCAGTCGACGGACGCGGGCGAATAATCCGGCTTTGCCGGAGGCCTGTGCGGGGCAAAATCGTCGCCCGGACACCCGGAGGCAGCTATGATCCTGGGTGACCTCCTGGGAACTAGGCTCGTAAGCGACCTCGCCGAAGCCACGGAGGAAAGATGCTGGCCAAATCCATCGCTGAATTCGGCGGCAAGGACCTGGTGTGCATCGACGGGCTCGGGTTCATGGAACTAGTCCGCCGCGGCGCCGAACACTCACACTGTCCCGACAAACCCAGCAATCCGCGTCCCGGACACCGCGATGAGGGGCACTGTGGCCGCCTCAGGCACTGCGGGCGTATCCTTCGCGGATCCAGGCAAGCAATTCGGCATCGACCTCCGAGGGGTCCTTTAGGATCACTTCGTTCTGCCACCGGATGGCCGACACACGCTCGGCTCGGTGAACCCGTGCCGAGTCTAGTTCCCTAGTCAGAACGATGTTGACCAGAATCCCGCCACGGCGGGGACGGACCGCAACCGGCCGGAGCCGTTGGACAGTTCCCGCAGCAACCCGTCTTCCTGTCGGCCACATCGTACCGCCCGGCTCCTCCGCCGGAAAGGTCGCCCTGTCCAGGTCGACCAGGAAGTCTTCGACGTCTGCCTGGGTGGTCTCCGGCGGCATGTGGAAGCCGAAGCGGATCACGCGGGCAAGAAGGACGAAATCTCCGCCACTTTATATTCGGACTTGATGCCCGGGGCCACGTCACCAGTAGACCCACTCCATACTCCGACAACGCGAACGGTCGTCAGACGGGACTAACCGGATGCATGCTGCCGCTCACTTTTTGTTTGGAGGCGTTTCAGGTGTGTTTTGGTGAGGTGCTTTGGGGGTGGCACGAGTGGCGCTGTTGCGCACTACAAGCGTCGGCGTGATTGGCGTACGGTCGACGTCCCGGCCCTCCATGGCGCCGAGGAGCACCTCCGTGCTCATAAGTGCCAGCGCGGTAAAGTCCTGGCGCACGGTGGTCAGGGGCGGCAGGAAATAGTCTGACCCTTCGATGTCGTCGAATCCGACGACACTGACGTCGTCCGGGACGCGGATGCCGTTTTCGGCGAGAGCGCGAATAAGCCCAAGGGCGGTATGGTCGCTGGCTGCGAAGATCGCCTGAGGGATCCTTCCCTCCCGGACGAGCTGGAGGCCGGTCTCGTAGGCCCATTTGGGGCTCCAGTCGCCCTCGATGCACAGTCCTGGTGCAAGTCCGGCATCACGGAGCGCGGCCTCCCAGCCGCGCTTGCGTACGCGTCCGTCGAACCAGTCCATGGAGCCGGCGAAGTGGGCGATGTCGGTGTGGCCCAGGTCTATGAGGTGCTGGGTGGCCAGCCTCGCTCCGAGCTCCTGGTTTTCTGAGTATGTGAAGACGTTTGGAGTTGATGATGCTCCGGCCGCAATCATCTCCACTGGTACACGGCATGAGGCATTCCACACGGCTGCAGCCATGTCGACGAGAGGTGCGATGACTATGATCCCCCCGACGCCGGTATCGTCCAGGGTGTCGAGGGCGGCTTGCACAGACTCTTCATAGGGTTTTTCGACGCTGATGACGGTTGTGGCGTAGCCCTTCTTACGCGCAATGTTCTCAAGGGCCATGAGCGTCCCGACAGGGCCGAATCGTGGCGAGCCGTCCGAGAGTATGCCGATGGAAGTTGACCGGCTGGTGACCAGCGCGGTCGCGGCCCGATTCCGCCGGTACCCGATGTCTTTAACGATCTGCAGAACTCGTTCGCGAGTTGAAGCACTGACGTCCGGCGCGTTGTTGAGGACTCGCGAAACAGTCCCGAATGAGACGCCGGCGATTTGTGCCACATCGTTGATAGTCGGCTTCCGCCGCAAGGAAGTGTCCGGAAGTCGCTCATTCGCCTCGCGGGGGATCGCTGTTCCTCTCACGTGCTCTCCTGTCCTGCACTGGCCGGGCCGAGTCCGCGGTCGTTGCGTGCGTCTTAATCTTACGTCGCCGCGGGCTTCCCGAAACTCAAACCGGCCCGGAGCGTGATGGTTGACACACACGCCCGTAAACGTTTACGATTTGGAGCGTAAACGTTTACGGTATCGGCGTAAACGTTGACGGAGTCAGACTTCAACGAAGAGGGAACGGTATGAGCAACACCATCGTCGATGCACTTTTACTCGATCCCAGCGTTGGGCTACGAAATATTGACCCTGTCCAGTGGGCCAATTTGGAAGTGCTCCTGACGGACGCAGCACGTGATGATCTCGCAGCCGCTGTCCGCACCTTCGTCTCCGCAGGCTCCTCGGGCGTCGTCGGCATCTTCGATGACAACCTCCTTTGGGCGAGCCTGGTGGTCTCCGTCGACCAATCAGGCGCGCCGACGTCACTGTCAACCATTGACGGCTCGGTCACCGAGACAGCCGGCGCTGAAATGACCAAAGCGGCAGGCGAAGCGGTCCGGTGGGTTCAAGCCCATCACGGACCGTGTTCCCTGGGCCTCTTCGTCGACAAAGTGCGGGCAGAGGCGGTCCTGACGTCGTCAGACAAGGCCGCTGCTATCCGCACGGCCGCCGCCGCCGGCGGGCTCGTCCTCTCGCCGGTTCCCCCGGCCCTCGCCATAGCCCTGGCCTGACCCAACACCTCCATCCCACCTATCCATACACTCACAAGCACTGGAGAACAATGATGATCCGCAGGCTTCCCATCGTGGCCTTGGCCGCAGCCCTGTCCCTTTCCGTCGCTTCCTGCAGCAGTTCGACAACGGTCACCTCAAACGCTCCCGATGCAGGGGTGTCCGAGAAAGCCCAGCAGGCCCTTGACAAGATCAAGGGACAGGTCCTGAGCAAGGGCCCCAACGGCGAGACGCCCTCCCCGTCATCCGTTGCGGATCTGACGCCCGACGAGATCGAGAAGGTCAAGGCACTCAACGCCAAGGCCGCAATCGTGATGCACTACGGCGGCAACGACTGGGCAACCGCCCAAACCAACGGGCTTAAGAGCGAATTCGAAAAGCTCGGTATCAAGGTCATCGCCACAACCGATGCGAACTTCAAGCCGGACAAGCAGGTTTCGGACATCGAGACTGTCATGACGCAGAACCCGGACGTCATCGTCTCCATCCCCACGGACCCCGTGGCAACGGCCTCCGCCTACAAGAAAGTCGCGGCCGCCGGAACCAAGCTCGTCTTCATGGACAACATTCCCCAGGGGCTGACTGCCGGCAAGGACTACGTCTCTGTCGTCTCCGCCGACAATTACGGCAACGGCGTCGTTTCCGCCCACCAAATGGCCAAGGCCATCGGTGGCAAGGGAAAGATCGGACTCGTCTTCCACCAAGCCGACTTCTTCGTGACCAAGCAGCGCTATCAGGGATTCAAGGAAACGATCACCAAGGAGTACCCCGACATCAAGATCGTCGAGGAAAAGGGCATCGCCGGGCCGGACTTCGCAGGAGACGCCCAGGCGGCTGCGAACGCCATGCTGAGCAAATACGCCGACCTGTCGGGCATCTGGGCGGTCTGGGACGTCCCCGCAGAAGGTGTCATGGCCGCAGCCCGTGCTGCAGGCCGACAGGATTTGAAGATCGCCACTGAGGACCTTGGCAAGAACGTCGCCATCGCCTTGGCCAAAGACCAACTCATCGTCGGCCTCGGGGCCCAGGTTCCGTTCGACCAAGGCGTTACGGAGGCCCGGCTGGCCGCAGGAGCGCTCATCGGGAAAAAAGCGCCGGCATATGTGGCGCTGAGTGCACTCCCCGTTGACCATTCCAACGTCCTCGAAGCCTGGAAGCAGGTTTACCACGAGGACGCTCCCAAGGACATTCAAGAGTCCTACAAAAAGTAGCCAGACCCGACGGCGGGGGCACCCACCCTCCCCCACTGTCCCGAAAGGGCAACAATGAACACCGCAGACAATGTCGTCGAGATGCGCTCGATTTCCAAGGGCTTCAACGGGGTTTCAGTCCTGAAGGATGTCAGCTTCGACGTCCGGAAGGGCGAGGTCCACGCCCTCGCAGGAGGCAACGGGGCCGGGAAGTCCACCCTTATGAAAATCCTCCAAGGCGTCTATCAGGCAGACGCTGGCGAGATCCTCATTGGAGGCAAACCGGTCGCCATCAACTCGATCCAGGACGCGAAGTCCGCCGGCATCGGGATGGTTTTCCAGGAATTCAGCCTCGTACCGAGCCTGACTGTCGCTCAGAACATCTTCCTTGCTGGTGAACCGCTCGGGGCGGCCGGCCTCATCGACGACCGCGCCTCGGAGCGGCGGGCCAAGGAGATCTTCGCCGAGATGGAGGTGAACGTCGACCCCCGTGCCGAAGTCTCCCGGCTCGGCACGGCCTACTGGCAGCTGACCGAGATCGCCAAGGCACTCTCGCAAAACGCCCAGGTGCTCATCATGGACGAACCCACCGCCAGCCTTGCCCGGCACGAGTCCGAAGCGCTCTTCGAACTGATCGACCGTCTCAAGCAGCGCGGCATCTCAATCATCTACATCTCCCACCGCATGGACGAGGTATACCGTCTGGCCGACCGGATCACCATCCTGCGCGACGGTCGTCGACTCCTCACCGAGCCGCTGACCGGCGTGACACCCGAACAGATCGTGGAAGGCATCGTCGGCAAGAAGATCGAGGGCCAACTTGCCTACCGCGAGCGGGACCAGGTGGCTCATGACAGCGCCCCGCTGCTGGAGGTCCGGGGGCTGAACGCCGGGCCGCGGGTAAGGGACATCTCCTTCTCGCTTCGACCCGGTGAGATTCTGGGCCTGGCCGGTCTTATGGGTAGCGGTCGCACAGAACTGGCCCGCGCACTCTTCGGCATCGACCGGCGGGACAGCGGTGAGATCTTCATCCGGGGGGAGCGAATCAATCTAACCTCGCCGCAGCAGGCCATCACTGCGGGTGTCGCCCTCATCCCGGAGGACCGCAGGGCCCAAGGTCTCGTCTTGGAGCACTCAGTCCAAGACAACCTGCTGCTGCCGCTGCTTGGCCAGATCCAGCGAGGACCCTTTCTTGACGGTGCCAGGGGCAAGGAGTTGTCCTCTTCGCTGATCAAGAGGTTCGCAGTAAAAGTCGCTCACCCCCACCGACCGGTGCGGCTGCTCTCGGGCGGCAACCAGCAGAAAGTGGTCATCGCCAAGTGGCTGGGCACTGATCCGGACATCCTGATTCTGGACGAGCCAACGGCCGGCGTTGACATCGGCACCAAAAGCGAAATTTTGGACATGATCCGCGAGTTGGCAAGCGCCGGCAAAGCCGTCATCGTCATCTCTTCCGAGTACCCCGAACTACTCGCGGTCAGCGACCGCGTCCTCGTCCTTAAGGACGGCTCCATTATCCGCGACATCCCCCGCAGCGAGATCGCTGACGAGGAATATCTCCAACTTGCAGTCCAGGGAGTCTGAACAGTGAGCAAGGCAAACACCATCGCGCCCCGGGACACCGCGGCACCACGCAATTTCGGCACCATCCTGAAAGAACTCGACTGGCGACGTTACGTCATCTACATCGGCTTTGTCGTCGTCTTCCTCTTCTTCGCCATTCTGCTCCGCGATCAGGGCTTCCTGTCGCCGAACAACCTGCTGAACATTTTCCGGCAAACTGCCACAATCACCGTCATCGCCGTAGGTATGACATACGTCATCTCTTGTGCAGAAATCGACCTAAGCGTCGGATCGGTGGCCGGGTTGTCCAGCGTCTGCACGGCCATGGCGTTGTCCCAGTGGGGCCTGATCCCCGGAATCCTTGCCGGCCTTGCCGTCGGCCTCGTGGTCGGGTCAATAAATGGCGCACTGGTCAGTCTCCTTGGCATCCCCTCCTTCCTGGTGACGCTCGGCATGCTGGGTATCGCCGTCGGAGTCGCCCAGTGGATCACGGCCTCAGCCCCCCAGCCGATCCTGAATGACACCTTCAACATGCTGTTCGGATCCGGTGACTTCGGCCCCGTACCGGGCCTGGTTGTCTGGAGCGCTATCTTCGTTGCCATCGGCGCCGTCGTATTGAACCGCACCAAGTTCGGCCGACAGGTCCTAGCTACCGGCGGTAACCGCAACGCCGCGGAATTCACGGGCATCAACACCAAACGAATCAAATTCCAGGTGCTCCTCATCTCCGGCATGGTCGCGAGCGTTGCCGGCATGCTGTACGCCGGCCGCCTCCAGTCCGGCCGCTTCCAGTGGGGATCGGGCGATGAGCTCTCCGCCATCGCCGCCGTCATCCTCGGCGGGACAAGCCTGTTCGGCGGATTTGGCTCCATCATGGGAACGCTCTTCGGCGCCCTCCTGATTGGCTTGATCAACAACGGACTGATCCTGGCCGGCCTCGACAGCAGCCAGCAGCAGGTGGTCCGCGGCGCCATCATTATCCTGGCCGTCGCCCTCGCCCGGAAGAAATAGCACCCGTGACCTTAAAACTACGAGCCGGAATTATCGGTACAGGATTCATGGGCTCCGTCCACGCGCACGCAGTGCGCGCAGCGGGGGGCGAAGTCAGTGCAGTCGCCGGGCGCAGTCCGGCTGCCGCTGAGGCAGCCGCAGCCGGACTCGGCGCCCGAACCGCGGCAGAGTCCCCCGAGGCGCTGATCGCAAGAGACGACGTGGATGTCGTACACATCTGCACCCCCAACACCACTCACGCCGACCTCGCACGCAAGGCCATCGCAGCCGGGAAAGCCGTGGTTTGTGAGAAGCCCCTCGCGACCAGTGTTGAGGACGCCCTCGAACTGACCGACCTCGCGGACAGGGCAGGCGTCGTCACGGCTGTGCCCTTCGTCTACCGGTTCTATCCGGCCGTTCGCGAAGCACGCGATCGTATCCTCCGCGGTGACGCCGGCCGGCTTTGGCTGCTCCACGGCTCGTACCTTCAGGATTGGCTGGCCGGCGCAGACGCCACAAACTGGCGGGTCGATTCGACGCTCGGAGGAGCCTCCAGGGCATTCGGTGACATCGGCGTGCACTGGTGCGACCTGATGGAATTCACCACAGGGCACAGAATCACCAGACTAGTGGCCAAGACCAGCCGGGCTTACGACCAACGCGAAACCGGAGGACAGTTGTCCTCCGTGGCTACCGAGGACGGGGCCGCGCTCCTATTCGAGACCGACCACGGAGCCACAGGCTCCCTGGTAGTCAGCCAGGTGAGCCCGGGCCGAAAAAACCGCCTGTGGTTCTCGTTCGACGGGACCGAAGCTTCCTTCAGCTTCAACCAGGAGCGGCCGGACACACTTCACATCGGCCGCACGGACTCCAGTGCCCAAATCGCCGTCGGACCGCAAACCCTCACCACCTCTGGCGGACGCCGCTACAACAGGCTCCCCCCGGGTCATCCGCAGGGATACCAGGACAGCTTCAATGCCTTTGTCGCGGACGCATACGCGGCCGTCCAGGGTCAAGAACCCGAAGGGCTGCCCACCTTTCGGGACGGACTCCGGGCAGCCCGCCTCACTGAGGCACTGGTTACCTCCGCCGCCCGGCAGGTGTGGGTCAACGTCCCCGGACCTACATCCCCCTCTAATATTTCCAACCTTCCTTCGGAAGTTGAAAGGCAAAAGCAATGAAACTTGGTTACTGTTCCATCACTTGGGGCGGCGTTGTCGGCCATCCCGGAGGCGTGACAAGCGTCAAAGACCTCTTCTACCTAACCCACGGATCCATGAAGGACGCCATCCACGACATCGCATCTGTCGGATACGAAGGCGTCGAGATGTTCGACGGCAACCTTGCGGAATACGCAGACAAGCCCGAGGTGCTTAAAGAGCTCCTGAACAGCTCCGGGGTCTCCCTGACTAGCGTGTATACCGGCGCCAATTTCATCTATGCCGACATCCTTCCCGATGAACTGCACAGAATCCACCGCTCTGCCGAACTAGCAGCGAACTTCGGAGCTGACCGACTGGTAGTCGGAGGTGGAGCACGGCGCGCAGCAGGTACCACAGACGAGGACTACCACCGCCTCGGCCGGGCGCTGGACAGCGTGACGGACATCGCGGAAAGTTTCGGGCTGTCAGCAAGCTACCACCCGCACCTGACCACGATCGTCGAAAGCCCGGACGAGCTGGACAAGCTGATGCCGCTGACCCGAATCGGCTTCTGCCCGGACACCGCCCATCTCGCGGCCGGCGGAGCGGACCCGGCCGCGGTCATCCGGAAGTACCCCGACAGAATCCGACATGTCCACCTCAAGGACTTCCGGCAAGACCCGTTTACTTTCCTCCCCCTGGGCCAGGGCGAACTCGACTTCCCGGACATCCTCGCCGCAATCCGAGAGAGCGGATACGACAGCTGGCTCATGGTCGAACTCGACAACTACGACGGGGACCCCCGGGAAGCTGCCGAACTGAGTATGAAGTACCTCGAGAAGCTCCTCTAACCATCCACCACTTTGACCGCAAGGGAAAGCCACAATCGGCACCTCCCGCTTTCTTCCGGAAGGAACAAGATCCAGATGCAAAACCTCAACGTCGGCCTCATCGGAGGCGGCTTCATGGGCAAGGCCCACTCCCTCGCTTACGCCGCCATGCCCATGTTCTTTTGGCCAGCACCGGCGCTCCCGGTCCGCAAAGTCATCGCTGAAGCCAACACGGAACTGGCTGCTGAAGCGGCCCGCCGCTTCGGCTTCGAGAACTCCACTTCGGACTGGCGCAGCATCATCGACGATCCGGACATCGACGTCGTAGACATCGCCACGCCCAACCACCTCCACGCCGAAATCGCCATAGCCGCCGCCGAAGCAGGCAAGCACATCATCTGCGAAAAGCCGCTTGCACGCACAGGCGAAGAAGCCAAGGCCATGTACGATGCGGTCAAAGACGCCAATATCGTCCACATGGTCGCATTCAACTACCGGCGGACCCCCGCAGTCGCGCTGGCGAAGAAATACATTGAGGAAGGATCCATAGGCCGCATCCTCAGCTTCCGCGGAACCTACCTGCAGGACTGGAGCGCCGACCCCAACTCCCCCTTGTCCTGGCGTTTCCAGAAGTCGGTCGCCGGTTCCGGCGCCCTTGGCGACATCGCAACACACGTCATTGACATGGCCAGGTATCTTGTCGGAGAGTTCAGCGCAGTCAATGCCGTCCTGTCGACCTGGATCCCGGAGCGCCCCCTCCAAACAGGCGGTGCCGATGCACTTGGCACCGTTCGCGGCGGTGAAGGCCCGCGTGGCCAGGTTGACGTCGACGACGAAGTCATGACGATGATTCGCTTCGCAAATGGAGCCGTGGGATCCGTCGAGGCGACACGTAACGCGCATGGGAGGAACAACTACATCACCTTCGAAATCCATGGAACGGAAGGCAGCATCGTCTTCAACTACGAACGACGCGACGAGCTGCAGGTGTGCTTCGCTTCGGACCAGGCCGACCGGCGGGGATTCCGGACCGTGTACACGGGGCCGGCTCACCCATACGGAGAAGGCCTCTGGCCCATTCCAGCTCTAGGCATCGGCTATGGGGAAACGAAGATCATCGAAGCGTACGACTTCTTCAAGGCCATCGCAGAAGGCGGATCAGTAAGCCCCAATTTCGCCGACGGCTACCAGACCGCGCTCATCGACGACGCCATCGTCGAATCCGCTCAAAAAGAGTCATGGGTCCAGGTTCCACTGATCACCGATTAATCCTCTTGGGAGGGACGGGCAAGAACCGTCCCTCCCAAACTCACCGACCATCACTAAGGAAGACTGATGCTCAATCCCCTCCCGGACCGCCAAGAGACGGCAGGAGTCTGGCTAATGCCGGTCTTCGTCGCCAAAGCAGGGCACGAAGCCGAACTTCGAAACGCCCTTCACTCTCTCCAGACGCTAAGCCGAAACGACCCAGGATGCCTGGAGTACACCGTATTCTCGGACGGGCAGCGGCCCGGCACCTTCATCCTCTTCGAAGGCTGGGCTGATAACGAGGATCTCGAAGCTCACAACAAAGAAGTCCATGTAAAGGAATTCTTGACAGGAGCGGAACCGCTGTTAGCTGTTCCTCTCGCCGTAACTCCGCTAACGCCTCTCACCTAACATTCCAACTCACCTAAAGGACTGACATGCCCCGCCCGTACACCCTGTTCACCGGCCAGTGGGCCGACCTCCCCTTCGAGGAAGTCGCACGCCTGGCTTCCGGCTGGGGCTACGACGGCCTCGAAATCGCCGTCTCCGGTGACCACCTGGACGCCTGGCGCTGGGACGAACCCGGCTACGTCGAATCCAAACTCGCCGTGCTGGACAAATACAACCTGAAGGTCTGGGCCATCTCCAACCACCTCAAGGGCCAGGCCGTCTGCGATGACCCCATCGACTTCCGCCACGAAGCGATCGTCGGATCCAAGGTCTGGGGCGACGGCGACCCCGAAGGCGTCCGCACCCGCGCCGCCGAAGAAATGAAACACACTGCCCGGCTCGCCAAGGCCCTTGGCGTGGACACCGTCGTCGGGTTCACCGGCTCCTCCATCTGGCAGTACGTCGCCATGTTCCCGCCCGTCCCCGAAAAGGTCATCGAGGCCGGCTACCAGGACTTCGCGGACCGCTGGAACCCCATCCTGGACGTCTTCGACGAATGCGGCGTCCGCTTCGCCCACGAAGTCCACCCGAGCGAGATCGCCTACGACTACTGGACCACCGTCCGCACCCTCGAAGCGATCGGCCACCGGCCCGCGTTCGGGCTGAACTGGGACCCGTCCCACTTCATGTGGCAGGGCATCGACCCCGTCTCCTTCATCTGGGACTTCAAGGACCGGATCTACCACGTGGACTGCAAGGACACCAAGCTCCGCCCCACCGGCCGCAACACCGTCATGGGCTCCCACCTGCCCTGGGGCGACCCCCGACGCGGCTGGGACTTCGTCTCCGCCGGCCGCGGCGACGTGCCCTGGGAATCGTCCTTCCGCGCCCTCACCGCGATCGGCTATGACGGTCCCATCTCCGTCGAATGGGAAGACGCCGGCATGGACCGCCTCCACGGCGCCCCCGAAGCCCTCGCCGCCCTCAAAAAATTCGACTTCCCCGCCTCCCAGACCAGCTTCGACGCCGCCTTCAGCAGCAAGGACTGAAGTTATGACCGTTCCCCCTCGCGTTTCGGCGGGAGAGGTCTTCCAGCATTTTCGTGGCACGTCACCGTTGACCCGTGCCCGGCTTTCAGAACTGACTGGCCTTTCGCGGGCCGCAACGACAGACAGGATGAGAACCTTAGAGTCGCGGGGACTCATTGGTCCCGCCAACGAGGCGCCCTCGACGGGTGGCCGGCGATCCGCTCAGTATCGACTCATGCCGAACGGCGGAGCGGTTATGAGCGTCCTGCTGGGTGCCAGCGAGGCAAAGGTACAGGCATTCGACCTTTCCGGACAGCCGTTATCTGCTACGAAGCCGGTGGCAACCGTACGTGGCGGGTCTGCCGCTATCTTGGATTCCTGCCTGGCTTCGGCGTATTCGCTCCTGAATTCCATGGACCACCTTCCTGTCCAGCTCGTAGCAACGGGCGTTGTTCTGGATGAAGGTGCGCCGGATCTGGAATGGCCTGAATATTTTGCTGGCCGCCCGGTCGTCGTCGACTCCGCGCTGGGGGCCATGGCAACGGCGGAGGCCCTGTCGCGAAACCCTCGTCTGCAGAACATGTTCTTCCTGGACGTGGGAAAGACCATTGACTGTGCCGTGCTGGTTCACGGTAGGACGCTGGGGGTTCTCAGGACTTCCAAGGGGGCGTTCGGGCACACGCCGGTGAAGGGCACGTCGATGCGGGCCTGTGCTTGCGGCATCATGAATTGCCTGCAGGCTATCGCAGGGGAAGAGGCAATAATTGCGGGCCTCTCGTCAGACTTTAGAGACGAACAGGACGCGATCAGCGATGCTGTCCGGCGGAGCGATGCGGCTGCAGTCAGGGCTCTGCGACAGGCAGGTCGGTACATAGGAGAAACCCTGTTAGCGAGCATCCACCTCCTTCGACCTGAGTTCGTCACTGTCAGAACCCGGTGGCCGGGTGCCGCCGACTTTTTGCTGGCCGGCCTTAGGGAGGCAGTATACGAAAGCGGCGCCCCCGCTGTGACGGAGAAGCTGGTGTTGGCGAGTTCAAGGACCGGGTCTCCCGCCACCGGGATTGCACTTCGAGCCCTGGACGCCGGACTGGCGGTGGATCCAGTGGACCAATTGCTGTCAGCTCCACCCAACCTCAGCGAACAGCGGATCTATTGGCCAGCACCGCCCAAGTCGACCGACCGTCATCGGCACGCCAGCTGACCGGCCGCGGGTAGAATCTACTGGCGATCGACAACCCATACAACACGATCACTTGCTGCTGCACACTGGGCTCATTGGATCTCGGTTCAGCTGGAAGGTCCCAAGCCCATGGATGAAGTGTTTCGCGACGACGACGTCGCCGGCGATCCGGACAGGTCACCGCACGATCAGATCAGACGCTATAGTGTTCCGGCCGGGCTGAACCCCGACGAAAAATTCGAACATTGGCGGAGCTGGTACGGCAGCGCGATTGACGCTCCCGTTCGGTTGGAAAAAACCGACAAGCTAGTGCGATCCGGCTTCAATCCAACCGCCCTGAGCCTCGAGAGCCCGGGCTTCAGTCTTGTTGACGTCACGAATGAACCCGCCAGTTGCTACTGGAACGGGGACACGAATCCCAGCGACTGGCTCGTGTATTTCAGGACTTCATGTGACAAGTTCAGCTTCTCAGGACGCTCCGAGGCCGTCTCTCCCGGAACAGTCAGGTTCTTTGATCTTTCTTTGCCGGGAAACTTCCATGCGCCCGCCGGCTTAAGCGCTGTGCGGGTTCATTTCGACCGGAGCCTGCTCGGCTTGGACGACAGATCCGTCAAACGGCTGCAGGGATTGGCCGACATCAGAGAAAACCCCATTATGCGTGGGCTGATTCTTCCAGCCTTGTCCGGCTGGCAGCAGTCGGTCATAGCCCAGGAGATGCCGCGTCTTCAACCGGTCGTCCGGTCGATGATGACGGCCTTGGTCAGCTCTTTGCTCGAAACCACGGCCGATCCCGGCGACATAAAACTGGCCCGCATCGCAGCGATCAAGAAATTCGTGCGCAGGAACTTCAGAAACCCTGCCCTCACAGTTGACGAGGTCGTGGCCTACTCATTTCTTTCACGCCGTGCCCTCTACTACCTCTTCGAAGACGAAGGGCTCCAGGTCAGCGGACACATCCGCGCTCTGCGGACCTTGGAAGCCCTTGAGCTCCTCGCCGAAGCAACCTCATGGAAACGCTCTCTGACGGACATAGCGGGTGCCAGCGGGTTCACAAGCCTGCAAGCCATGCGGCGTGCCGTCAGGGAACTAACAGGGCTCTCGCTTGTGGACGCGCAGGAGAAACCGGAACTCCTGCGGACTCGAGCCGCCGAACTAAGAAAATTGACCGGGCTGTGAATCGGCCGGACAGAATCCCGCCTGGCATATAGTCCGTTCCACGCTTTCGCCGGACTCCCCGCCTGCCTCGATATCTGATGGGTCCCACACGACTCGTCCGCTTCGAAGGTGCCGACGCTGTCATGGATTTCTGGACCCGGGACCAAATGTGCCCCAAAGAGGGTACGACGCGGGTCCGCTCCTTCTTTTCTTTGACCCGGAGGGTCTCCCGGGTGATTCTCCTACCCAGCGAAAGTGCTTCCATGGATCCGTGCGGAGCCTCGAGGGCTATTTGTGGTCCGAGGCCGGACGCTACGACGACGAGGCGGGGCCGCGTCGAAGGACGATGTATCCGCTGCCATTGATGGGAGCCCGGCCGGCTCCGGCGGATTGGCTCTTAGGTGTCAAGACCATCCGTATCACCATTCACTGAAGACCGGTTCCGCTGACTCCAACGGGACCAATCCGATGAAAGCAGGGATGGTCTACCCAGTAAGTAGCCTTGCCCGGTGTTCACGCCCATCTCGGTAACGGCGGCTAATTCTGCATTGGTTTGGATTCCCTCGGCGACAAGGCTTGCCCCGATCTGTGACGCGAAGCTGACCATAGCCGTGCACAGGGCTCTCTGGTTGGGGTCACAGTCGACGCCCGCAACGATGGTCCGGTCAAGTTTGATGAGTTCCGGGCTGAGCCTAAGGATGTGACGCATGGATGAGAACCCGGCTCCGACGTCGTCGATAGCTATGCGTACGCCAGCGCTTCTGAGTGGGGCCAGTGCTGCCGCGAGACGTGCATAGTCAGCCACGGCTGAGCGCTCGGTCAGCTCTACGACGATCCGCGTGGGGTCCAGACCGGAATTCGTCACGATATCACTCAGCCTCGGGTCGAGGCATGCCGACGGGGAGAGATTGACGGCTACATAGATGTGGTCGGGAAGATCCGTTGCGGCCTGCATCGCCGTTTCCAGGGCAAGGAATTCGAGTTCGGGGCCACGTCCGATTGAATCCGCTTCGATGAACCACTGATCGGGCGACCTGAAGGGAGCGCTGACGAAGCGAGTGAGCGCTTCGGCGCCGACAACCTCGCCGGTTCCCAAATTACAGATGGGCTGAAACGCCGTGATCAGTGTCCGAGTGGCGAACAGGCGATCGAGGCGCGCCTGGATTTCCAAATCTGCAGGGCTCTCTGCCATGAAAACATCCAGCGGTCGCGCGATTCCCTCAAATCCTGATCCTCGGCCCTCCCTGTCGAATCGGCGCCGGCAGAAGACCTCGATGCTCAGGCTCCGACCACCGCGGTGGCGGGCCGAAAGCAAAAGTCCTTCCCGGCCCGCGCGTGCATCTGGTTTCCGCGCGGTCTTGAGGTCAGCGAGGTCGATGACGAGACTGCACGGGCGTCCCACCAACTCGGAGGGCTCAAAACCAAGTAGTTCCCGACTCGCCCGGCTTGAGAAGGTGAACCTACCGTCTGCTCCCACGGCCCACAGCCATTCACGGGTCGTGCTTAGTACTGGTTCCATGAGGCTGGCTGTAATTGACGCCTCCAACCGGTCGCGGCGCTGTTGCCGAATAAGGCGCCAAGCGGCATGAAGGACGGCCGGAAGGAGCAGGATCGAGGCGAGGGCCGACACTCTGGTGGGGACCTCGAGGCCGTTCCACGGCTCAAGACCAGATAGCAAAGGAAGGAGCAATGACAACACCGATACCAACTCGAGGGATAGAACGGCCAGCAACCGTCGACCGTCAGGGGTTGTCCAAGGTTGGCCGTTGTCAGTCCACGCCGGAGATGTGAACTCCGGGCGCCGAGAAAGTGATGATTCCAAGAGCGCGTTATGCTGCCGCAACAGTCGTGGGGCACCGCGTTGATGTATCGCGTCTGGTGACATGCGAGTCTTCTTCCGTGCTCGATTCGGAATTAGGTAAGCATCGCTAGATGTTCGTCTACCGCACGCCATAACGCGGCAGGGAATGCCCGGGATCGGGCTGGCCGCACATCGTTTTTCCCGGCACTGGATCGGTCCTAGGCGAGAGATCGCGTTCCAGAGTGATGCCGTAGGGAACGTCTGTGCTCAGAGTTACTGCGAACGAGGTCGGCCCATAGCGCGCCACAAGAATTCCGTGACGTCCCTCCCTCAGAGCCCGTTCCTGAGCCGATTTCTCCGCGGCGTCAAGGCGTTCGGCGACCAACTGGGGCTGGTCGGCCGTGACGTGGTAAGTCGGCGTGGTGTTGGCGGTGATCATGGGGTCGTTCCTGTTCTGGTAGTGCTCATAGGCAGTTCGATTCACGGCCGGTATCCCTGGAAGGAACCACCAAGTGGCGGCAGGGAATGGTCTCTAGGAATCGCGGCGCCGCGTCATGGCGTCACAAACGGCCGAAACCTTCCACCAGGAGTTGCCCGGTCAAATGCCGCCCGGCCGCTTTCAAAATCCTACGGTTGATGGTCGCGCAAGGAAGCGGGCAAGTGTTCCAAAGCGTGCATTCTTTGATCCCGGACCGCTCATTTCGTGCAGTAGTCTCCTCACCCTGAGCCTCAGCTCTCTCATACAACCAGGTCGATCCACCCGGCCTACCGTCATCTTTGCCTACACGATCAAGGGCCGCGGCCTTGCCACCGAAGGACACCCCAACAACCACTCAGCGCTCCTGACCAAAGGTCAGATGGAAACACTCGCGGAGACCTCCGGAATGGACCTTGGTAATCCCTGGCGCAAATTCCACCGGGCACCGTGGAAGAACGGGCCTGCGCCCGGACATCCCTCCGGCTCAAGCGCCGGCAACCCGCACTGGCCTCGTCCCTCCAGATCCCGGCTTCCCTGCCATGGGGCTACGGCGACAGAATTTCCACCCAAGCCGCCCTGGGACGGTTCCTGTCCGACCTGAAACGGGCAGCGCCGGAGGTGGCCCACCGTGTTGTCACGTGCAGTCCCGACGTCGCGTCCTCAACCAACCTTGGCGGCTGGATCAACAAAACCGGAGTGTGGTCCGTCGGTGAACGCCAGGACTGGCTCGCGGAAGACCTCGAACGGATCCTCCGCTGGATTGAAAACTCGGAGGGTCAGCATATCGAACTCGGCATAGCCGAAAGCAACCTGGGTGGGCCTGGTCTCGGAACTCGGAACAACCTGGAGCGGTGGGGCCGGCCGCTGATTCCTATCGCCACCATGTACGACCCGTTCGTGGCCAGCGCCCTCGAACCGTGGTCCCTCGGCATGTACGCCGGCGGCCAGTCAATCCGGGTTGGGACGCCGTCAGGGGTGACTCTGGCACCGGAGGGCGGCGCGCAACAGTCCATTACCACTCCATCCATCGGCTTGGAACAGCCCGAGTGCACGGCCTGGGAGCCAGCCTTCGCGCAGGACCTGGAATGGTGCATGCTCGAAACCATGAGCCCCATAGGCATTCCCGGAGGACGCTCGGCCTACTTCCGGCTCACGACCCGTCCACTGGACCAGGCTCACGCGGCCATGCCGACGGATGCGGTGCTGCAGGAGCGGCGCCGCAGGCACGCGGTGGCCGGCGGTTACCGGCTGACCGACCACGACCCAGTGGAGGACAGGGTCACTCTGGTCGGTGTCGGCGCAATGATGCCCAAAGTCATAGCGTCCGCCGCCCGGCTGAAGGCACTTGGCATCATGGCCGACGTCGTCTGCCTCACCAGCCCGGACCTGGTCTTCGAATCCCTCCAGCGGCGCAACTCACTAAACGCCGCCACGGGCAGCAGTGGGCCCGACATCATCGACGCACTCCTTCCACGACACGCCCCCGCGCCCCTCGTCACCGTCCAGGACGCCCCCCACACCTTGTCCTTCTTGGCCGGTGCCCGAGGCGACCGCACAGTCTCCCTGGGAGTAAAGGACTTCGGCCAGTCCTCTGATCTCCAGGACGCCTCCCGGATCCACGGCATCGACGAAGCGTCCATCGTCAACGCGGCGCTGAACCTAGTTCGCTAACATCGGCCGTCTACCGGTACCGGGGCGGGAGAGAGTCGTCTGGCGGGTCAGGAAGCGCGGCTACGTCCACGTCGAGTCAGCGGATCGCCGCGAGTTGGCGCCCTTGACTTCTCCGCTGACCGTTGTCAGTCTTTTCGACAAGAGGAGGGGGTGTCCGCCCGCTCCTGGCCCAATGGAGGCTACTGATGTTCCGTGCCAGGTCGCTGATGCGTTACGCAACCTCCGAAGACCGGGTCACGCGCCTTGAGTTATTCTTCGACCTGGTATTTGTCTTCGCGCTATCGCAACTGTCCCATCATTTGCTGGAGCATCCTTCATGGGTGGGGGCCGGTGAGACATTTGTGCTTCTTCTTGCGGTCTATAAGGTGTGGGTGTACACGACCTGGTCGGTGACGTTGCTGGACACTTCGCGGCTTGAGGTGCAGTGGATGCTGCTGGTCATCATGCTTGTCACACTGTTCATGAACGCCTCAGTCGGCTCAGCGTTTGGTGACTTCGGCTGGCTCTTTGCTGCGAGCTACCTCCTGGTCCAGCTGGGCCGAGGTGCGTGGATGCTCACTGCCGGACTTGACCGGACCACCCACGACCACTTCGTGCGCACGCTGATTTGGGGGTGTATGAGCGCGCCTTTTTGGATTGCCGGCGTCTTCTTCGCTCCGGGGCCGCGTTTGATGTTCTGGAGTGTCGCTGCCGCGATCGATCTGGGTGGCCATATGGTGGCCCACCGGTTGCCGGGCCGGAAAACCGAAGGCAGCCGTGTCCCGCTCCCGGGAGAGAGGATCTTTGAGCGGTTCGGGCTGTTCTACCTGATCGCGCTCGGCGAGACGATCCTTTCAACCGGCCTGGCGATTTCAGGCAATCTGGAGGACCCCTTGATATTTCTGACCGGGACCGTAGGTTTGGCCGGAAGCGTCGCGATCTGGTGGTGCTACTTCCATGGCCTCGAACAGGACATTCTGGAAAAGCTTGCTTCTGTCGATGATCAGTTCCGGCACGGCATTTTGGCGGGCAACACCTTGGTCATGTTGCTGGCAGGCCTGATCCTAGTGGCGGTTGGTGATCAGCTCGTGATCAGCGATCCGGCCGCCCGCCCCGATCTGGCCACCGTTCTACTTCTTTTTGGTGGGCCGGCTCTCTTCCTTGCCGGCCGGGGCTTCTTTATTCGACAGGTACTGGGCCAACGCCAACCATCTGATCTCGCCGGCATCGGAGCCTTGGTGGTGCTGGCAAATTTGAGCTTTCTCTTCCCGGCCTTCGTTGCCGCTATGGGGGCCGTCCTTCCCCTCATAGGCGTAGCAGTTTCCGACACCGTGAACCGCCGCCGCCGAACGCAACAGGGAGCGCGCTGACGGCCTATTTGGATGCCAGGGAACGTATCCCCGGCCGGCTTTGACAGCTTAAGGAGTCTTCTGCCAGTCCCCTCCCCCACTGTCCCGGGGTGCACCGTTACAACATTCGCAGCCCGACGTTCGACGCGTCGTTTGCGGAAAATGGGGCCTGTCGGCTTGGTCGACACGCGGCCCGGATATGTTCAGCGCATGAAAGATGGGCACTACCTTGGCGGCATGCAGGATCCGGGGTATCAGCCGGAACACTGGGAGCCGTTGGTTGAACGGCCGCAATGGCGTTCCCGGGTTGCGTCAACAGGCACTGGATCCGCGTCGGTGGCTTCCTGTTCCGGTCGTCAACGGGTCCAGCCATTACCTGTCCGAAGATGAGCGGATGTTGATCGCGGACCGTTTGTTGGCGCGATCAAGCGTTCGGTCGATTGCCCGGAGATGGACCGTTCCCATCAACGATCAGCCCGGAGCTGGCCCGCAACCGACCGGACACCAGACGCTATCATCCGTTTCGTGCTCACAAGATTGCCGACGACAGGCGCCCGAGAACCCGGCTCTCCAAGTTGGCCGGCGACCGCGAGCTGCGCGAGTTCGTCGTGGAACACCTGGCGCAGCGGTGGAGTCCTCAACAGGTCTGCCAAGCGTTGACGAAACGGTTTCCCGGGGCGTCCCACCGGCATCTGGCTCTCGCAAATCTCGGTCCTGCGTTCGATATCTGAGAGCGACCGTTTGTTCCTCCCAGCGCCTGCGGCACTCCGGCATCCCCATAAGTTGTCCCGATTCGGGTTGCCAAGGGCCGAGGGTGGCGCTACAGCCGCGGGCGCACAGGAGTCCTGGGGGCCTCCCCCGCTGGCGAGGAGCCCATTTCGTCTTGAGAAACGGGTACCGTGCCTTGACGATTCAGGCCCGGTGGACCGTGGGTGCAGTCTCTAGTTGGTCGGCCACGTGCTGCCAGCTGTCCGTGAACATGCCGTAAGCGGTTTTGATCTGGACGTCGACCGGGAGTTCGGGGCACTCGTTCTCGCCGTTGGTTCCCCAGTTGACCCAGCCGGATTGGCGGCGCTGGACAATCTGGAAGGCTCCAGACGGCGCAGAGGTCCACCAGATCATGGCTCTGTCGAGTTCGGAGTGGAATTCGGCGGTTTTGGATGCTGGTCCGGGGAAGATGGTTTCGTGTGGCAGGGCTGAGACGTCGATGGGCGCTTCGGTGATGGCCCACTGGCGGTCGGGCAGGTCGGCGAGCACGTGTGAGTCTGCCCGGACCCGGGCGAGGCGTTTGCGGATCTCAGTGTTGTCCAAGGCGCCTTCCCAGCTGCTGAAGAGGCGCCAGTATAGGTCCCAGTGGGCGGCTTCGATGGTGCCGGTAAGTTGGCGGCGGAATTCCTCGAATTTTGCGGTGTTTGAGGTTGAGGTGGCGATGGTTTCGTCGACCATTTTTGCGAGTTCGGCCGCGTAAGGGTCCCCTGCGCGGTATCGGGTGCCGCCGTATGCTTGGAAGCGGTCGAAGACGACGTTGCCCTGGCCGGCCTCGAATTCATCGCCGACGGTGATTTTGTTGGTTATTGAGCGCCCGTTGATGACGGTCTGGAAGTCGTCCACGCGGTAGCTGCGCGTGAAGTACGGGGTGCCGTGGGTGAATTTCCAGTCGATGGAAAATGTCTTGCCTTTGAGTTCGTCGAGCAAGCCGTCCGGGATGGTGCCGTTCATCCGGTAGTGGTGCAGGACCGGGCCTCGTTCAATGATTTCGATGTCGACGGTGGTGTGCTCGGGGGGGTTGATGAGGCCGTTCTCGGGTGTGAAGAAGGGCCCGTAGAAGCCGCCGATGGCGTTGTTGCCCGAGGGCAGCAGATCAATGCCTTCCTTCAGGGTTGAGAAGTGGCGCAGGCCCCATTTGGAGGAGCCGGTGCCCTCGGCCGTCCCTGAACACATTTCAAGGTCAAAGTATCCGGTGTCGAGGCGGACAAAGGCGTCGGTTTCGACGGGTTCCCGTTCCGTGATTCCCTCGACGTGTTGAGTTGCCGGCCCGGTCAGGGTGAGTTCGACGCTTCCCTCAAAGGTCGCGACCGTGATGAAGTTTGTCTTGCCGGGCACAGGGTTGGCGCGCAGTCGCTGGCAGGTGAGGGTTTCTCCGGTGTTGGTGGTCGCCGTCCAGAGGTCCTCCTGCAGTTCAGAGTCGACGGTGAAGGTCACGGGTTCGTTGGTCCGGCGGCCGGGAAGGGTGTCCTTCAGGACGATGGTGGGCAAAGCCACGGGCGTTCCTCTCGATTGATTTGGGGTGCGGGCTGCCTGCCCCACCTTGCTCCCGTAATAGCCGGGTTTGGTGGCGGGCTGGGCAGGGGGTAGCTGTCTGCCGCGTGGGGAGTAGGTTTATGCCGGTGTCTGGGCGGCGATGGCCCGGGACCACGGCATGCGGAGGGTGCGCTGTTTCAGGCTGTCGATGGCCACTGCCAAGATGATGACGAGGCCCTTGATCAGCAGCTGGGTGAAGAACTGGACGTTCATCAGGATCAGGCCGGTGCTCAGGACGCCGAGAATGACCGAACCGATGAGGGTGCCGTAGATCCGGCCTCGTCCGCCGACAAGACTGGTGCCTCCCAGGACGACTGCTGCAATGGCATCGAGCTCGTAGCCGGTGCCGGCTGTGGGCTGGGCCGAGACTACCCGGGCGGAGAAGATGACGCCTGCGAGCCCGGCGCAGGCCCCGGCGATGACGTAGACGGAGGTGAGGACGCGCTTGACGTTGATGCCGGCGAGTCTGGCGGCTTCGGCGTTGCCGCCAACGGCGTATACGTGCCGGCCGTAGCGTGTGCGCTCCAGGACGAACCACGCCACGATGTAGACGATGACCATGATCACCACGGGGACCGGTATCCCGGCCATGTACCCGTTGCCGACATCCCGGAAATTGAGGGTGTTGGAGACGATGGGCTGCCCGTCGGTCATGGTGTATGCCGCGCCGCGCAGGAATGTCATGGTGCCGAGGGTGACGATGAAGGCGGCCAATGACAGGTAGGCGCTGAGCATGCCGTTGATCAGTCCCGCGGCTGCCCCGGTGAGGACGCCGACCAGGATCGCGACGGGTGCAGGCAGTCCGGCAATGCCGGTCATGACCGATGCGACGCCCGCGACGGCCAGGATGGAGCCGACGGAGAGGTCGATGCCGGCGGCGAGAATGACGAATGTCATTCCGGCGGCGAGAATCGCGTTGATCGAGATGGACCGGGCGATGTTGAGCAGGTTGTTGACACTCGCGAAATTTGGCGCGATAACTACCATCAGCGCCACGAGTGCGACCAGGACGACGAGGATGCCGACGCGGTCCCACCAATACGCGAAGTCGAAGCCGCGACGGGGCGGCGGTGCTGCCTCTGGCCGGACGTCGGCGTCCTGCGGGTTGAGGGCCTTGTTAGTCATGGAATTCTCCGTTTGTCTGTGCTGCAGTACCGGTCGCGTGGGACATAACGTCCTCTTCGCTGGCGGTGCGGGAGTTTAGTTCGTGGACGATCCGGCCGGAGCGCATCACGAGGAGCCGGTCGCTGATGCCGATCGCTTCGGGCAGATCGGATGAGATGACCAGGATTGCTTTGCCGGCCCTGGCCAGGTCATTGATGACTTCGTAGATTTCGCTCTTCGCTCCGATGTCCACACCTCTAGTGGGCTCGTCGAGTATGAGCACGTCGGATTTGCGCATCAGCCAGCGGGCCAGGACCGCTTTTTGTTGGTTGCCGCCCGAAAGTGCGCTCACCGGCAGGCGCAGCGCGTTCTGCCGCAAATGGAGGCGTTCCATCTGCTTTGTCACCGCCGTCCGGATTTTGGTCCGCTGGAGCACCCCGGCGATAACGTGGCTGCCCAGGGAGCTGACGGCGATGTTGTCCTCCACGGTATGGGACACGAACAATGCCTGGTCTTTGCGGTCCTCGGGAACCATGGCGATTCCCCGGGCGATCGCCTGGGCAGGGCTCGACGCCGATGCCACCTTGCCCTGGACGGTGACCGTTCCGCCGCGGGACCGGTCCGCGCCGAAGATCATCCGTGCAGTTTCGGTGCGCCCGGCACCGATCAGCCCGGAAAGAGCGACGACTTCGCCCGAGCGCACGTGGAAACTGACCGGCCCGATGCCGGCTCCGTCGGTGAGCTCCTTGACGTCCAGCATGACGTCTCCTGGGCTGTGCCGGTCGTGGTGGTACAGGTCATCGAGGTTGCGTCCTACCATCATCCGTACGACGTCGGGCGGGCTGATCTCGTTCTTTTCCCGGGTGCCGACGTATGTCCCGTCGCGGAAGACGGTGACCCGGTCGGCAAGTTCCCAGACCTCCTCCATGCGGTGAGAGATATAGACGAGGCCGACTCCGGAGGCGCGCAGTTCGTTGATGATCGCGAAAAGGTGGAGGGTTTCGGTGCGTGAGAGAGCCGCCGTTGGCTCATCGAGGACGAGGATTCTGGCGTTCTCGCTGACGGCCCGGGCGATTTCAACCATCTGTTGCATGCCGATGCTGAGCTCGCCGAGCTCTCGGCGGGGATCGACCCGTGCGCCGACCCGGGCGAGCTTTTCCCGGGCCTGGGAGATCATGGCACGCCGGTCCAGTGCTCCGAACCGGGTTACCGGTTCACGTCCGAGGGCCAGATTTTCCGCTACTGTCATCGCCGGAACGGTGTTCAGCTCCTGGTGGATGATGGCGATGCCATGGGACACGGCCTCCTGCGGGGAGCGGATGTCGATTTCGTTGCCGTCCATCAGGATGCGGCCCGAATCGCGGGCAACGTTCCCGGCCAGGATCTTCATCAGGGTCGATTTTCCGGCGCCGTTCTCGCCCATCAGGGCGTGTACTTCACCGGCACGGAGGTCGAATTGGACGTTGTTCAGCGCGAGCGTGGCGGCAAAGCGTTTGGTGATGCCTTCGAGCTGCAGCAGCGGCTGGAGGGAGGGTGTTGTGGTCATGGTGGCCTATTTTCGGTCCGGCTGTGTGGGGCGGCTGGGAGTTCAGCAGCCCCACACAGCGATGGTGGAGCGTTACCAGCCTTTGTATTGGCTAACGGTGTCCCGGGTCACCAGTTCACTCGGAATCAGGATCGTGGTCTCCGTCGGGGGCTTGTTGTCGATGATGTTCTGGGCGACCTCGACGGCCTTGCGGACCATCTCGGCGGGGTTCTGCGTAGCGGTCCCAATGAAGGGCGATCCGGCCTGCTTGAGTTCGGCCACGGACTCCGGGCTTCCGTCCACGCCGGTGACCTTAACGGTGCCGCCCTTGTGGGCCTGCTGGACCGCCAGCACGGCGCCGAGGGCCGAGGGGTCGTTCATGCCGAAGATCCCCTGAACATCCGGGGTGGCAGTGAGCATGTCGGTGGTCACGGCCAGACCGGAGGCTCGGTCGTTCTTTGAGGCCTGCTGACCGACAACCTTGATGTCGGGGAATTTCTTCACGACGTTCTTGCATCCGGTGATCCGGTCACGGATCGTCTGGAGCGGGGTTCCGTCCACCATGAGAACGTTGCCCTTGCCCCCCATCTGCTCGAACAGGTACTGGCAGGATTTTTCGCCCGCCTGCACGGCGTTGGTCATCACCACTGCATCGGCGCTCTTGGCCGGGGTGTCCACGGCGATGACGATGATCCCGGCCTGCTTCGCACGTTCAATCGCCGGCTGGATGCCGCTTTCATCCACGGCACTGATGACGATCAGGTTCACGCCTTGTTGAATGAAGGTGTCGATCTGGGAATTCTGGTTAGCCAGGTCAAGCTGCGCATCCTGGGTGTTGGACGTCGCGCCGATCTTCGCGGCGGCTTCCTTGGCTCCCTTGTCCATGGCCGAAAAGAAGGGGTTGGACATGTCCTGCACCATGAGCCCGATTTTCTCGATTTTCTTCGGCTTATTGGCAGCGGGCTGCGCGTCGCCGGAGCTGCAGGCGGTCAGGCTGAGCGCGGCCAGTGTTGCGCTGGCGGCGAAGATTGCGGACTTCTTGGCGAGTTGATTCATTGTCGGATCTCCTTTGAACCGGAACCTGCCGGCCGTCGTGAAGCCGGTCAGGTCGGTGAAATAATTGGTAGGTGTTGTGTCGGCTCCCTTTGGGGCCGGGATCTTTCGGTTCGGTTCGGACATGATCACCGTCGGCGGGATCATCTTTTGTCGAACCAGGTTCGCCTCAGCAGCCGCAGGACCGCCGCACGATCAGGTCGGCGCTCACCTCCCGCCGGTCCTCGGGGCGGTAGTCGGGTGTAGGAGGCACACCGCGCCGTTCGGCATCGATTTGTCCGTCAAGGATTCGGGTCAGCGTCTGGGCGGCGAGAACGCCGATGGATTCGCTGTCCTCATCCACCACCGTCAGCGGCGGATCCAGCAAGGGGGCCCAGGCAAATTCGTCGAAGGCAATGAGTGCCACCTGATCGGGAACAGCGATCCCGCGTTGCTGGAGCACGGTGAGGACACCGTGGAGCAGGGGGTTGTTTCCCGCAATGATCGCCCTCGGCAGAGCCTGTCCGGGAGCATCCAGGTGGGCCCATAGCGACCGATGCGCCGATTCGGAGTCGTTTTCGGTCTCCAGCACCCGAAGTGAAGCACCGTGCTTGGCGGCGGCCTCACGGAGGCCGCGCTCCCGCTCTGCACGGGTGGACCAGCGGCCCGGATAGGCCAGGAAAAGCCAGTCCGTATAGCCGTGCTGGGCCAGGTGCGCTCCGGCTTTCATGCTGGCCGCAAAGTTGTCGGTCAGGATGCTCGGAACTCGAGTCGCGTCCACCGGTGGTGCCGAGTCCACGAACACCACCGGGATGTCCCAGCTTTCGAGGAGCTTGATGTTTTCCGTGCTCAACGTCAGTGTCGTGATGATGCCGGCAGTCCGCGACTGGATCAGGTCCTGAACAGTGGCATCTTCCACCTCGGCCGTGTAGACGCCCTCTGCGGCGATGTCTGCGACGACGGCATTGCGGTTGGATCCGCGCAGGACCCGCTGGATGCCCTTCATGAGGTCCAGGTAGTAATAGTTTGAGGTACTCGCCGTAATGACGGCGATGGAACTGCGCGTTTTCTTGCGGAGTTCCTGCGCGGCGCGGTTCGGAACGTAACCAAGCTCCCGGGCGGCCTTCAATACGAGCTTCCGGCTCGCGTCCGAGACATCCGCGCCGTTGCTCAACGCCCGGGAAACCGTGTAGGAAGACAGGCCCGTCACTTCGCTCAGGTCCCGCAACGTGGGTTTCTTTGCCACTTGCTCGATCGCCTCCTAATCGTTTAGGGGAAGGTTCGGCAAAATCTCTTTCGCGTTACCTAAAGGATTAGGGTCAACCATAATGTGATTATGCGCACACGTCAAGAAGCCGTCATTCACGAACGCCTCCAGGCCGCAGCGTGGGCTGAAAGCAAGCTGGGGGCCCGTTCAGCGCGGTAGCCTTAAAGGCCAGATATCGGCCCTGGTGGTGGAGCCGCCAGCTGGTCTCCTCGACCTCAGCGGGTTCAGTCCATTCCAGGGCGGCGACAAGGTGTCTCTCGTTTGGGAGAGCTTGTTGTTCGGCTTCGGGAAGCTTGTCGTAGGTGTAGGCAGCTACGCCATGGGGGACGTGGAGCTGCCCAGGCTGTAGCGAACGCTACGGTCGTTTTTAGTGCCGCAGATCAGGATGCCGAGGGTTTCGTTGTGGTATTCCCGGCGCAGCAGGTCATCGACGAGAGCGACGTAGAAGTTGAGTTTTCCGGCGTACTCGGGCTGGAACTTGCCCGTCTTGAGCTCGATAACGACGTAGCCCGTTAACCACACTAACGACTCACGTCTCAGTTCCTTCCTGCACCGCTCCCCGCGAGGAGTCTGCCAAATTGTGCACTATCTCTGAGGGGATCTGAAATTACGGTCTGCCCGTGAGGGATGTCGCGGTTACCAGGCCCGGCAGTCTGTCACTACCGCAGTCTGTAAGTCCGTTCCTGCAACCGATAGTGGAGATTACCTAAACCAGTAGGCTGGTTGTTGTACACAACGACTTTTCAGCCAGTCGAGCTCGCCGTTGTGCGGTAGACGCGGTTCCCTCGACTCGCCCCCTGTTGCTCGGCGAAGGGAACACAGGCCGTCACTGGTCGGTGGCTCCGAGGCATTCGTACGATGCAAGCACCCTGACACCGTCACCGCGGTGAATCAATCTGCGTCCGTTCCCACCGTCGAGCCATGCCCAGAATGCGGAACCGTTGGGCATGACGGCATCGATAACGGCGCCGGTCTCCTCCCTGCTGTCGACCAAGAGGACTCGGCTTCCCTCAGGAAGCTTGAGCCAGTCTTCTGTTTCCTGTTCACGCGGCCGATCGGGCTCAGGTACGGCGGGAAGCAGAACGGCGGCCGGGCCGTCCTCGGCTTTCAGTTCGGCGCTGGCAGGATTTGCCGGTGCGGTCACCCCGGATTGATCTTCGAGGGTCTCTGGTTCCTCGGTTGCCGGCGCCACGCCGGATGTCTCTAGAGTGGAGGGGGCAGCGGGCACTCCGGGCTCGGTGGACACTCTGGTTGCGGGCCCCCTGAGGGATCCGGAACGCAGCAGATAGGCCTGCTCATTCCTTTGGTAACCCAACTCAGCAATGACAGTCATTACTCTCTCCCGGGTCGCTGCCTTCACCAGGTGAGGGGTATTGATGACGTTCGAAACTGTTGCGACAGACACCGAAGCGGCGGCTGCTACGTCGGCCATGCGGCAAGACGTGGACATTTGGATACTTCCTCTGTATGGCTGAAGGGACACCGGGGAACGGGGAGCGGGCTGAAGCTAACGGACCGCCGCGCCTTGGAACACGTCGGTCTCGTCATCCCTGACGCCAGGAGTGCTCGGCCGGAAGGCATTGGCCACCCATTCCAGGCCGGGATGCTCGGCCAGCGAGACAATCCATTCGGCTGCCGCACGCTGCCGTGGTGGTTTCCTGATCGTGGCGACCAGTGAGTGCGTTCCGGCCGACAGCTGGACGTCCTTCCCGGATCCGGCCGGCGGACGGTGCTGGGTTGGCATGATCATAGAGGGCTGGTTGCCGAAGCAGAATTCCCCGTCGACCCAGACTCTGACGTCTTCGGAGCAGTTGAACATCAGCCGGCCGTCAACTGGACGGTCAAGATTGATCGTGTAGCGGATCACTAGGATGAGGTCCTCGAACTCCTCGCGCGGCCAGGTAGTCCAGGTGCCCGGGAGTGCTACTTCCTTGCTGCCTGCGGGCATCGGCGGTTCGGCCGAGCCCTCAAGGGGAAGAGATGAAATGTCGCGCTGGCCCCAGATCTTGCCATAGGGCGAGTCCCATCCGATTGTGACGGGCACCGAGAATTCCTGTGGGTCGAACGTGTCTTCCGGCGCTGGGGCGGGCCATTTTCCGTTCAGTGCATCGCGGAGCTCGGCCACTTGGTCTGCGAGGGCGTCCAGGGAAGCAGGGGCTTCGATGCCGACGACTTCCTTGTTCAGGACGAGTTCCCGACCGATCGGAGCGAGCCATCTGTCCGGAATGGATTCGGGGTCGATGATGGCCATGAGCGCACCGACGGATGCCGTGGAACTGTCCGTGTCGGCGCCGCAGCCGTTGGTAATGAGGATCGCCTTTTCGAAGTCCCCGCCGGAGGCGAGCCAGCCCAGGACCACAAAGCCTGTATTGATCCGGGTGTCCATGAAGTCGCCCGTGGCATATTTGTCCATGATCAGGTCCATCACATGTTCCCACGGGTGGCCTTGGGTCACCCATACCCGCGTATCGTGGACCACCTGGCGGATGCGGCTGCTCACGGGCAGAAGAGAGGATGCCTTGTCCAAGAGTACGTCCGGGCGGCTTTCGACGAAGGCATACGACTGAAGGGCGGCCATGAAGACTGCAGCCCAGATGCCGTCGCCAGCGTGGTCGAAGCAGGAGTCCTCGTAGGCGTAGGCTGCCGCCCGGTCGGGATCGGCGGGGGCAAGGCAGGCCCACAGCTCCGAGCGGATGACGGCGCCTTCGCCGCAGGTGTACCAGTTGTCGAAGGAGCCCGTGTAGGGAGGCACGAGGCCCTCGGCGAGGTTTCTCTTGGCTACGCCGTATTCGCACCAGGGGAAGCGGATGTGGTCCCGCCATGCCTGCGCTATCACGTGGCGGTCCACGGCTGGTTCCTCCATCTGGCTGAGCACTGAAGCGTAGACCACCTGCATGTCCAGGTCGTCATTCGGGACCATCGCGGTCGGCACCGGTGTGTAGAAGTCGGCAAGGATCGGACCGTCCAGGCCCTCGAAGGATTGTCCCAGCGAACCGCCTACGGCTTTGCCGAGCCAGCACCCGAGTACCTTTTCCCGGTAGCCGGCTACGAGCGGCGGGGCTGCCGTTGAAGTATCTAACATTCAAAATCTCCTGTGATTGTGCGGAAGTGGGACTTAGCCCTTGACCGACCCGGCCGTGAGTCCGCTGATGAGGTAGCGCTGGATAAGCATGAAAAGGACGACGGCGGGAATGGCAGTGATGATGCCTGCAGCCATGAGGTTGTTCCACTGCGGAAGTCCTCCGTCGGCCGCGGTGCTGACGAAGAGCTGCATGCCGATGCCTACCGTCCGGGTGTCGTTTTTGGTGAGGACGCTGGCGAACAGCACGTCGTTCCAGGCTAGGACGAAGGAAAAGATGGCGGTCACCACCAAGGCAGGGAGCGTGAGCGGAAGCACGATCTTAACCAGCGTCTGGAAGCGGCTGGCGCCGTCGATCGCGGCGGCTTCTTCGATGTCTGCCGGGAGCGTTGACAGGTAGCCGCTGAGCATCCAGATGGTGTAGGGAAGGCTGAAGGACATGTAGGTCAGGATGAGCAGGCCGTGCGATCCGATGATCTGAACACTCACCGCGTTCTGGATCTGGACGTAGATGACGTAGAGGGGAATGAGCAAGACGATCCCCGGCGTGGTGTAGCAGGCCAGCAGCGACAGGCGCAGGAAATTGCGGAATCTGAACCTGAACCTCGCCAGGACGTACGCGGCTCCAAACCCGACCAACGAGGACGCCACGGCTGTGACGGAGGAAATGATCAGGCTGTTCGCCAGGTAGCCGGCCAGGTCGATCGTCTTCCAGACCTCGACGAAGGATGTCAGGCTCAGCCGTTCGGGGACAAGTGTGGATCCGGCCACTTCGACAGGCTGCAGCGCCACGAGGAGCATGTAGCCCACCGGGAGCAGCACCACCAGTGCGAAGAACGCTCCGACGAGATACAGGATCCCCTTGTTCGGGCCCCTCTTCCTGGGGCGGTTCAGGCTCCCCGGAGTCCGGCCGGGATTCGACTCGGCAGGAGTGCCCGTAGCAGGGCCCCCTGTCCGGGGCCCGGTGGTTCTGGTGTCAGTTCTCATCGCTGCGGGCTTTCTTCAGGTAATACGCGATCGGAATGAGGAGCACGAGCAGGTTCACGACGGCAATGGCGGAGGCATGTCCATAGTCATTTGCGGTAAACGACGTCGTGTAAATCTCAATCGGCAAAACATTCGCTTCCTCGGACGGCGGGTGACCGAGCAGGACGAACGGCAGTGTGAAGCTGTTGAACTCGTTGATGACCGACAGGCACACGGCCAGGACCAGAGTGGGCTTGATGGACGGCACCGTGATGGACCAGAACCTTCTCATGATCCCTGCCCCGTCGACTTCGGCCGCGTCGTAGTACTCTGCTGGAACTGCCTGCAGGGCGGCGAGGGCCATGATGTAAACGAAGGGCCACGCGGACCAGATGCTGGAAATGGTCAGTGCCCAGAAGGAGTTGGGTCCTATGAGCCAGAGGTTGTAGTCCGCCCCGATTCCCAGGAAGCGAAGCACTTGGTCGATTGCACCTGTGCCGGACTGAAACATCAAACGCCAGATGAGGGCAGTGACGAAGTGCGGCAGGATGAAGGGAATGAGCATGACTGTCCGAAGTACCGCGCGGCCCCGGAACTTTTGATTTACGAGCACGGCGGCGCCCACGCCCAGTGGCACGGCCACCAAGGTGGTGATGACGGTGAACAGGATGCTGACGCGCAGGGGTCCCAGTACCGAGAGCGGTCCCGCAGGGTTCAGCACGTCCAGATAGTTCGCCAGGCCGACGAGGCCGGCCTGCCCGACGTCGCCGATGGAGAAGATGCTGAGTGCGGTGACGCTGATGACGACGGCAAGGAATAAGGGAACGTAACTGACCACCGTCATCAGCGCGAAGCTGGGCATCAACAGCCCGAACGGAACCCGCCCCGAGGCGCGGAGCCGCCGTCGTGGCTTTACTTCAGGCGACGGCAGTAGCGGGGCTGTCGGCGTCACCTCCAAAGCTTGTTGGGACATTAGCGCTTCTCACTGTTCAGTGCAGCCTTGAGCTTTTCGTTTGCCGTATCAAGCTGGGCTTTAAGAGTGTCGGTGTTGTATTTGCCGTTCGCAGCAAGTTCGGAGAAGCTGGGCTTGACCGCGGCGGCAAGGAGCGGAGACACCTGACCGAATGACGGCGACCACGGTGTTGCCTGTGCGCTGACGGCAGCGTCGTAGATGACCTTCCAGTCACCTGCCCGGGTTTCAGGGTGTTTGGTGAATGTTTCGTTCGTGGTGGGAAGTCCGCCCACTTCCTTCCAGGTCAGCTGCTGGACGTCGGGGTCGCCCATGATCTTTGCCAGCCCCAGAGCCAGGTCGCGGTTCTTGCTGAATTTGGAGATCGCCCAGGTCGCACCGCCCAGGTACGACTGGACCGGCTTGGCGCCGCTGGGCATGCTCTGCTGGCCGTAGGGAACGGTGGGGTTTCCGGCCAGCGCCCATTCCTTCTCCACAGGCGTACCAGGCATGCTGCTGATGGCCTGCGTGAAACCGCAGGGGAACATGGCGTTCTGCTTGTTGACGAACTGCTGAATCTGCTGGGCGGAGGTGTTCGTGGCGTCCTTCTGATTGACGATCTTGTGCTTGGAGATCCAGTCCAGCCAGAAGGAAATGCCCTGCACGACTTCCGGAGAATTCAGCTGCGCCGTCCTGCCGTCCGCGCTGATCAGCTGGCCGCCGAGCTGGGTGGTGAGAAGCCAGATCACGTGCCACGGGTGTGAAGGCTCCCCTGCCGCGTCGCCCACGGCAAACTTGCTTCCGCTCGCGTCGGACAACTTCTGGCCGGTTTCGATGAAGTCATTCCACGTGGTGGGCGCGCCCGAGATGCCGGCGTCGGCGAACATCTTCTTGTTGTAGTACATGGCCATCGTCGAGGCGTAGTACGGGATGGCGACGTGGTCCTTGTTGTCCTTGCCTGTCACGGCCAGCACCGAGGCGAGGTACCTGTCCTTGCCGCCGAGGTCGGACCATTCGCTGTCCGAGAGCGCGGTGAACACGCCCGTTGCGGCGCCCGTCGGCAGAACCTGCGGGCCGACTTCGAAGATGTCCGGGCCTTCCTTGGTCGCTGCGGTGTTGATGACAGCGTTTGAGACTGCTGATCCCAGCTGCACGACGTCGAACTTGACTGTATTGCCAGGATGCGCGGCCTCGAATTTCTGCCGCATCAGGTTCAGAATGCGCTTTTGGCCTTCCGGGGCGGTCGGGCTCTGGGACACCATGACGGTAATCGTCTTCGAACCGCCGCCGGAACCGGATCCGGTGCTGCAGCCGGCCAGCACGGAGGAACCTGCTGCTGCCGCAATGCCGAAGCTTCCGAGCTTCAGTAGGCTGCGGCGCGAGACCGGCGTTCCGAGCTGCTTGGTGAGGCTTGCAACATTCCCGCCTGCTTCATTGACGAATGGGATCTTGGTCATGCCTTTGCTCCTTGTATGTTGTCCGGCTGCTTTGCAGGACAGTTGGATGATGCTGATCGGGGCGGGCACAGGGCGTACCGCCACCGAAGTTCTTGGGGCCGGCCCGAAACGGGTTGCGGGGCCGCTTTGCTGATTGTCAGCCCGCACTGGCTGTTGAGCTTGCCGGTTACTCAGTTTGCCAGCCGAGCGGGCTCTGCCTTGGCGAGCATGTCTTGCAGCGACCGGATGTCCGCCAAGGTGTTTTGCTGGAGGACCGGGTCTTCTTCGGGTTTTCGAGGGTGGTAGACACGTTCGGCCGTGAACCACCCTGAGTAACCGATCTCGAACAGACGCCCGATAATCGCCGGGTAGGGGATGTCACCCTCGCCGAGTACGACTTGCTCGAAGGCCGGCGCATCCGGCTTCCCGGTTTGGCTGCGCGCGTCCTTCGTCTGGACGTCAACAATGTTCAGATCGCGCACCAGCGGCCACCCCTCTTCCAAGGGCAGTTCGCCGGACCACCATCCGTTGCAAACGTCCCAGCACAGTGCCAAGGCCGGATTCTGTACATGGCGCAGCAGTTCCCTGGCCTCGGCGACCTGTCCGATATAGCTGGCGCCCTCAAGCTCGACCATGAGAGTCACCCCTGCTTCCTCGGCGATGGACAGGGATGGAGCCAGCCACTCGGCAATCGCCTCGAGCCGGTCCGCCAGTAGGGGCCGGTCGGCCCAACGCTCCAGCGGATCATGGCAGTGAAGCCAGGGGCCGAACATCCGGACATTTGCAGCGCCCAGTACCGCTGCGTGGCCGATGACCGGGCGAAGCAGTTCTGCCGCCTTCTTGGCGGAATTTGCCTCCTCCAGGAAACTGTTGCGGCCCAGCTGGGACCCGAGCGCGGAGATTTCCAGTCCATGGGCATCGGCCACCCGCTTAACTTCCGCGACCTCGCGGTCACCAATCGCGGCGATGTTCCGTCCGCCCACGTTCCGGACGGCCAGACCGTCGAGTCCCGCCCCTCCGGCCAGCGCCGCTGCCTGGGCGAAGACCGATGACAGGTCATCGCTGAAAGCTGCCGTCTTGTAGCTCACGTAAGGTCTCCTCTGCCGCTTGGAGGAATCCGGAGCACTGCCGGGCGCTGCCATAGCGAACATGTCGATTATTCATATTGATGTATCGTTACATCAAGTGCTGGATGTTTATCGATACAGCTTCGGTGATGTGCGACACTCTATGGCAGGGTTTTCGGCCATGTCAATAGCAAGAGTATTTGCTGTATCGATAAATCCTGATAGTCTGCTGCTTGTCCGCCGAGGGAGTCGGCCACGCATATTGGATTGGAAAGAGATGTCAGTATCGGAGCTGGGCGCTGCGCCGGCATTCACGCGCTACGACCTGGGGGTAAGCCCGTTCTGGCAGACCGCCACCCCCGCCGAACACGAAGCCCAGCGAAGCTGGCAGTCCGAACTCCGGCAACGAGGTGCGATGCAGTTTGGTGAGGATTCCTTCATCTCATCCTTGGCTGCGGTTTACGCCGACAGCCTGGCCCTGGGCGCACGATCCTATATCGCCGCCCACGTGTGCCTGTGGGGCAACCACGAACTGGGCGCCGATTGCACCCTGAATCCGTTCTCCGAACTGCGAGGCCGTGTGCGGCTGGGCGACGGTGTCCGGGTGGGGGCGCACACTTCCATCCTCGGCTTCAACCACGCCATGTCAACGGACGCGCCGATCCATGAACAACCCCTTGTGTCGGAAGGCATCACGATCGGCGACGACGTCTGGATCGGCTCGCACGTGGTCATCGTCGACGGCGTGAGCATCGGCGCCCACAGCATTATCGGTGCCGGCTCAGTTGTCACCAAGGACGTCCCGGAGTGGTCCGTCGTTGCCGGCAATCCGGCCCGCCGGATCAGGGACAGGAGGGAGGAACGCCCGGCCGCATCCACGGGTCTGGACGGCAGGCTGCACACCTTGGCAGGGAAGGCCCGGACGCAGCTTGACGACGTCGTCGGCCGTTGCTGGACACCAGCCGGTGCGGTCGACGCAGCTTCCGACGCCGGGGCGCCGGCCGGCGGGACGTACCGCGACAGCCCCGGCGAGCCGCCCACCCTGAGGGCCTGGGCCGATGCTGTGGAACTATATGACCTGCTGCGTGGATCCGCACCCACACAGACGTCAAAAGGGAACATCGCCGACGTGCTCAGGCGCGGTCAGGACCCGGACACCGGTCTGACCCCTGAACTCCACCTTCAAGGCGAGCCCGCCAACGCGGGGCCCAGCATAGACGGCCATGCCGCCGTGAACTACCACATCCTGTCCGCCGGATACGCGCTGGACCTACTCGGTTCCCGTTCCGAGCACCCTATCCGATCTTTTCATGAACTCAGCTCCGCGGACCTCACCCGCTGCCTCGCGGAACTCCCCTGGCGCCGCGAGGGCTGGAAGGCCGGCGCCTGGGTGGATGCGGCAGGCACAGCATATTTCCGCAACGCGAAGGATTTCGGCCTGCATGGGGAGCTCGAAACCCTGTTCGGATGGCTGACCCTCCACTGCGACCCGGCCACTGGGCTGTGGGGCACGGCCGACGCCCGATCCGGACTGCTTGAACCAGTTAACGGTTTCTACCGCCTCACTCGCGGTACGTACGCCCAGTTCGGCGTGCCGCTGCCGTACCCCGAACGGACCATCGACAGCGTGCTTGCCCATGCCGAGGATGCGAACTACTTCGGCCCGGATAGGGGCACCGCCTGCAACGTCCTGGATGTGATCCACCCGTTGTGGCTGGCGGCGAAGCAAACAAACCACCGCAGGAGTGCCGGCCAGGACTGGGCCAAGCAACAGCTTGAGCGCGCACTGCACTCCTGGAATGAAGGGGCCGGATTCAGCTTCGCACTGCACCACGGGTATGGCCCGCAAAGGGTCCCGGGGCTCTTGGGTACTGAAATGTGGTTGTCCATCATCTGGCTGCTGGCCGACTACCTCGGCATCGAAGACGCCTTGGGCTACCGACCGCGCGGAGTCCACCGCCCCGAGCCCGCCCACACCCTCGAATCGAGACTTTGGTAATGCAAGCCGCCGTCTTTGCCTTGGAAACAGAACTGGAGTCATCCCGGATGTCAGAGCTAAACATCGTGGTCGCCATGACCGAGAACCACGCCCGGGGAACACTCACCGAAGCGATGAGGCAGCAGTTGAGTGCGTTCGGGCAGGTCAGCTTTGTTTCTTCCGCGACCGACCACCGGTCCGAGGAGAGCGCCGAACTGCTGTCCGCCGCCAATGTCATCCTGACGGGAACCGGGACGGCCATGCTCGACGACGACGTGCTGGACCGGGCGCCGAAGCTGAAGGCGATCATCCATGCCGCAGGCACCGTACGCCCGATCGTTAAGGACACGATCTATGACCGCGGGATCCGCATCTCCTCCCAGGCAGCCGCCAATGCGATGCCGGTTGCGGAATACACCCTGGCCATGACCCTCCTGGAACTCAAAGGGGTTCCGGTCGCCGAACGACTCTACCGTGCCGCGCGTAACGGCATCGATGTCGATGACGCCTTGGCGAACCACGGCAGCTACAGGCGCACGGTGGGCATCATCAGCGCCTCCAACATCGGCCGGCGTGTGATGGAGCTGCTCCATCCCTTTGACCTCAACGTTCTCGTGTTCGACCCCTTCCTGAGCGAGGAAGCGGCCACCGAACTAGGTGCCGCCAAAGCAGAACTCGCGGAACTAATGGCAGTGTCCGACGTCGTCTCCGTGCACGCCCCCCTGCTTCCGGAGACGACGGGGATGATCGGTGTCAAGGAGCTTGCGCTGTTGCGCGACGGAAGCGTGCTGATCAACACCGCCCGTGGGGCGATCCTGGACCAGGATGCGCTGGTCGCGGAACTCCTGACCGGCCGCATTCGAGCCGTCATCGATGTGACCGACCCGGAAGTACCGGAAGCTGATTCTCCGTTGTGGGAGCTGGAGAACCTGGTGCTGACGCCGCATGTCGCGGGTTCCCGGGGGCTGGAACTTCACCGGATCGGTCAGCGCGCCGTCGAGGAAGTGGAAAGACTGTGGCGTGGCGAGGACCTCCGCTACGAGGTCACGCGCGAACGCTACCGGACGAACGCCTGAATCAGGGAAGGCCGACATGCCATTAAATGCTGAAGGAAAAGGCCCGGGAACGCGGAAACGGAAGACCCCCGGTGGGGTACGCATTAAGGATGTGGCCAAACACGCCGGCGTCTCCGTAACCACCGTCTCCAACGTCCTGAACGAGTGGGGCAGAACCTCTGACGCAACCCGCAAACGGGTCATGTCATCGATTGAGACACTCGGCTACATCCGCAATGCCGCCGCATGGCAGCTCCGGGCCGGCTACAGCACCACCATCGGACTCATCGTCCAAGACGCGGACAACCCCTTCTACACCGCCGTTGCGCGTGGCGCCGAGGACCACGCCCTGGAAAACGGCAGCGCGGTGATCGTCGGCAACAGCGATCACAACACTGAACGGCAATCCCGCTACATCGACCTGTTTGAAGAGCAGCGCGTCCAGGGCCTGCTCATCGCACCCGTCGGGGACATTACGGACCGGATTGAACTGCTGAAGAAGCGCGGGATAACCGCCGTCGTCGTAGGCCGCCCGGAATACGGCACGCCCTACAGTTCGGTATCGATGGACAACGTGGCAGGCGGCTACCTCGCCACAAAGCATCTGCTCAGCACCGGGAAGCGGGCCATCGGCTTCGTAGGAGGACCACTGAACCTCAGGGGGGTCACTGAACGCTTGAACGGCTGCAAGTCCGCAGTGCAGGAAGTTCCCGGCGCAACCCTGGAAGTTTTCGCCACTACCGAGCAGAGCGTCATGGCTGGACGCGATGCCGGCTCACAGCTTCTGGGCCGTAGACCTGGGGACATACCGGACGCCTTGTTCTGCGCCAACGATCTGCTGGCCATCGGTGCCATGCAGACGATCCTGCAAGACAGCACACTGCGCATCCCGGAAGACATCGCCATCATCGGCTACGACGACATCGATTTCGCCCAATCGGCGGTTGTTCCGTTGTCATCGATTCGCCAGCCGGCCCGCCTGATTGGCCAGACAGCGGTGGACCTGCTGCTTCAGGAACTGAAGCAGCCCGGGAATGACCATCGGCACATCGGGTTCGAACCCAATTTGGTGGCGAGGGAAAGTACCCTCGGCTCCAGGCATCGACTTCCAAATCCGGAGCAGACCGCGACGATTTGAAAACTCGGTAAATCCGCGCCCTTGGCGCAGGCTCGCTGGCAACCGTCTCCCGTTCAGTGGCCTCGACGGCCATTCCCCCCGTTTACGGTGACGCCGATCAGGGCCAGCCGCGGTTCCGGGCTCGTCCTGGCTTAGCCGACCGATCCCCCGCGCGGCCGGTGAGCGGGTGGTCTTATACTCAAAATTTCGCTCGAACCACGCCTCAGGAGCAAGTTTGAAGGAAGCTCGTGGCATCAGGGCGCGCCTGGAAAGTCACGGTGTGGCCGCTGTCGTCGTGGAAGACGGCCTGCGAGCCTGCCCCGGTGATGGTGCCCGATTGGTTGATCGGTCCCAGACCGCCGGCCGCGATTCGCCTGTAGGTGACCCAGGCGAAGATTGCCAGGATGGCAATCGTCATCGGAGTGGCGTATTTCAGGATCAGGCGATTCAGGCTGCACCTGTTTGACCGGAGGAACCTCGTACGGGCCCTCTACGATGGCCGCTCCGGGTAGATAGGCGCGGAGCATGAGCTTGAACCGGCCGGGCGGTGTCGCTATCCAGGTCTGCGCCGCATGAGACAGGACAGCTGCCCTGCTACCGAGAAGGGTGACCTATCCCCCGGCGCGTTCTATAGCTTAACGGAAGATCCGTTATCGGCCTTTCGAAACCGCGGCAGAGGGTGGGGGATCCAAGGTCCTGCTCGCAAGGCCCGATCAAGGGCCTCACCTCAGTCATTGAACTGGGTGAGAAAAAAATTACGGACCGGCAACGGCCGTGAAATCAGCTCCGGCGCTCACCACTGATCAACTGGATTCATTCGTTTTTCTGAACCCTTCAGAAAGGGCTCCTGATGCCGCATCTCTTCACCCCCTACACGCTGAAGGGCGTCACGCTGCGCAACCGCATCGCGATGTCTCCCATGACGATGTACCGGTCAACCGACGGGAAACTGGACGACTTCCATCTCATGTACCTTGGCGCACGTGCCGCGGGCGGATTTGGTCTTGTTTTCCCCGAGCAGATCGCCATCACCCCCGACGGCCGCACCACAACGCATTGCGCCGGCCTTTACGACGATGACCAGATCGAAGGCCACAAGCGGGTCGTTGACATGATCAAATCCATGGGAGGGGTCGCGGCAATCCAGCTCGGTCACACCGGTCGCAAGGGCAGCCTGGTCACCCCATGGGAGGGTGGCCATATGTTGCCCCCCGAGCACGAAGCGGGCTGGCAGACACGCGCGCCATCTGCCATCGCCTACGGCGGAGACCTGCCCTACGTCCCCCGCGAACTGACGACCGACGAGATCGCCCAGCTCATGCAGGACTACGCCGACACCACCCGTCGCGCCGTAGCAGCCGGTTACGAGTGGGTGGAGATGCATTTCGCCCACGGCTACCTCGGCTCCGAGTTCTTCTCCCCGCTGGCAAACCAGCGCACCGACCAGTACGGCGGGAGCCTGGAAAACCGGACCCGCTTCCACCTCGAAGCCCTCGACGCGGTCCGCAACGCTCTCCCCGACTACATCCCACTCACGATGCGACTGGGCATCGATGACCTGCACCCCGATGGCGCCACCGTCGATGAGTCGATCACGGCAATCGGCTGGATGAAAGAACACGGCCTGGACCTCGCCGACATCAGCATCGGCTTCAATACCGACAACATGCAAGGCGAGATCCCCATCGGCGCTCTGGGCGGCATGGTAAACAACGCCACACGTGTCCGCACCGAAGTAGGCATCCCGGTCGCTACCAGCTGGAACCTGGGCCAGCCCGAGCTTGCCAACAAGGTAATCGAAGAAGATCTGCTCGACCTCGTCTACCTCGGGCGCCCCGCCCTCGCGAACGCGCACTGGCCCGTCTACGCCGCGCGGCTCCTAGGCTACCAAGACCCCTTCAGCCTCGTCCCGGAGGACTGGGCCTGGTGGCTCCGCAACCTCCGCGGCGCCGACGAAGCCATCGGCTGGCCCGCAGCGGCTAACGGCGCAGCGCTCCGAGAGGTGGCCGGTGTTGCAGCAGCAGCTCCCGTCATCGAAGAGACCGCTCTTTCCGAAGAACTCGCCGAACTGGAAGCAGAACTCGAAAACGTTTGACTAGTGGTGGCATCGAGCAAAGCCCTGACCTTCTCTAAAGTCAGGGCTTTGCTAGCGACTGGGGTCCGGGCAACGGGGCGCAGCATAATCAGCGCCTGCCTCGCCCACCCGGAGATATCGGCGGCTCATCGCTTTCCCACGCAGACTAGTGGTTGCTTTCCGATCACGATCGTCCTGCCGATTCGGCGGTGACCGTTCATTCTAGATTGGGCTAGAACACACCCCCGTCACTACGAGCCCTTCGAGTCGCAACTTAGTCACTTCCAGCCCCGTCCACTCCAACCCGCCACAGCCATCTGAATAGGGCACACCCCAATCTGACGTCACATAGGTAGCCGAAGGGCTGTCAGAATAGGGTCCGATTCGGCATCTCTGACCTTGGTTCCAGAAAGTCTCAGATCCTAACCGGGCAGAAGTGTCTCGTAGGACTTGGCGAGGACACCGATATGGAGCCTCCGTTGCGAGACATAGCAACGAGACGCTTCAGCAGACGGTGGTGACGGGCAGCCGATGTCTCACTGTGATGTCTTGCGACTCTCGACTTGCGAGATCCAGAGACCACGTGGCGTAGAGGCGCGTCCAAACCACAGACAGGAACCGGTAATTGCGTAGAGCCGTAGCCCGGTCTCCTAACGGTCAGATGCCGATGGATCGTAAACGGACCTGCGAGAGTCCTAGGATGGCCCCAGAATCTGTGGGCACCATCGGGGCCGGACACGAGAGTCCCGGCTAAGGGCAACTGGGGTGCGGCACAACACGGCGTTTACAGACTCAGGGGACAGCGGTTCAGGTTCCGCAGAAGGTTCGGTAGCTTCCGAAATCTTCCGGGGCGCCAACGGCGTATGGTTCGAGACCGGGGCGCTCGTCAAAGGGGTGGGTGACCGCGTTCAAAAGCCGGTACAGCGGGCCCTGGGCGCCACCAGTGGCGGCATCCAGGGCCTCCTCAACCAAATGGTTGCGGGGAATGTAAGCGGGATTGACCCGGTCCATCGCGTCGGCGTCCGGGCCCAAGGCACGCCAGCGATCGGCCCAGGCATCAAACGCTGCCACATCCGGAACAAGTTGCCGTGCAGGATCAGAGTGGCCACGGGCGGATTTGCCAAGGCTACGGAAGATCGAGGTGTAGTCGACGTGTCCCTCCTGCAGGAGGGCCAAGAGCTCTTCGACGAGGGGCCAGGTCACGTCGTCACCGAGCCCCGGACGGAATCCAAGCTTCGCGTTCATGCCCGCCGCCCAAGCAGCACTGTACTGTCGGCGGAAATCATCCAGTGATTCCACCGCGAGCTGGATGGCCATCTCCTGGTCCTCGTGCAGCAGGGGCGGTAACGACTCGGCGAGACGGGCGAGATTCCATTCCGCCACCACTGGCTGGTTCCGATAGGCGTATCGTCCGCTTTCGTCGACCGAACTGTAGACGGCAGCGGGATCGAACGCGTCCAGGAAGGCACACGGCCCGTAATCGATCGTCTCGCCCGAGATCGTCATGTTGTCGGTGTTCATCACGCCATGGACGAATCCCACCAGCATCCAGCGGGCCACCAGCGAAGCCTGCGCAGCAACCACCGCTTGGAACAGGGCAAGATAGGGGTTCTCGGCTCCCGCCACGGCCGGAAAGTGCCTGGCGATCGCGTACTCGGCAAGGCGGCGAACGAGGCCGGTGTCCCCCGTGGCCGAGGCGTACTGGAAGCTGCCCACGCGCACATGACTCATCGCGACGCGGGTGAGCACGGCCCCGGGCATTACGGTCTCACGCTGCACCCGACGCCCCGTTCCCACCACGGCCAGGGAGCGTGTGGTGGGAACGCCCAACGCGTGCATGGCTTCGCTGACCAGATATTCACGCAGCATCGGTCCAACAACGGCCAGGCCGTCTCCCCCGCGGCCAAACGGTGTGCGCCCCGAACCCTTCAGGTGCACGTCCCGCAGCAGACCATCAGCGTGCGTGACCTCGCCCAGCAATAATGCACGCCCGTCCCCAAGCCGCGGGGCGTACCAGCCGAACTGGTGACCTGCATACGCCTGCGCGACCGGCGTGGCATCAACGGGCAGCCGATGCCCGGTCAGCAAGCCCATCCCGTCAGCACTGCGTAAGAAATCCGGATCCAAGCCCAATTCGGTGGCCAACGGCTCGTTGAGCACCAGCAATGCAGGCTCGGGAATGTCCTCCGCCCGCCACGAAATGGCCATCTCCGGAAAGTCCCGAGCGAAATCGCCGCTCAACGTGACGGCTGACAGGGACACAGCATCCATTCATCCACAATAGCCGTCACACGATGACCGGTGACGGTTCCCCCGCACCGCCGCAACCCGATTTCAGAAGTTCGACACAGCTACGGCAGTCTAAGCTCTTCCTCAGCCGACTGCCCGGCCCCTAGCCACGCCCGGCTACAGACAGTTCAATCCGACAGCAACATCGCTGAGCACACTTCCCCGCCAGACTTCCTGGCCGGCAGCCAGCCGGCAGGCAGGCAACCAATTCTCGCGGCTGACCACAATCGGGCTAGAAAACGTGAAATCATGCCGCCCCGCTCCCCCGCCTCCATGAACGACCAGAAGCAACTTCGCTGTTTGTCATCCTGATCCCCATCATCGCTGGGCGGGCCCTCCACGCAACCAGGGCGCTCCGCGCCGGTCACGATCCAAAGTTTCGTTCGGCGCTCCTACGTCGCTTATTCCTCCCGAAACTTTGAACCGCTCCCGGTTCCCCAAGTTGCACTCCGGACCCTCAAACCCAGCGGTGACTCCGTGTATCAGAACGACGCACACATCTGACAGACACATCCGGTGCCCGCCAGCCGCTGAAGGAGAAGGACCATGGAACCGCTCACCATCAAAACCCCGGCCGACGTCCTCAGTTTCGTAGGGCACACCCTCGGGTTCTGGCCGCACGAGAGCCTCGTGTGCATCACCCTGGACGCCAACCGCGTCGGCGCAACACTCAGAGTCGACCTCGCCACACACGAAGGCGGACTCAGCTACGCCCGCACCGTCGCCGACTACCTCGCCCACGACACCAGCGCCGCCAGCGTCCTCTTCGCCGTCTACACCTCCGAGCCCCACAAACCCGGGCAGCCCAAACCGCACGCAGCAACCATCGCAGCACTGACCTGCGCCTTGGCCGAACGCGGCATGACCATCCGTGACGGACTCCTCGTCGGAGACAACACCGTCTCCCCTTACGACGGCGACCCCCAGGACGGACTGACACTCCCGCTGAAGGCGACCCAGTCCAGCCAGATCAACGCCGAATTCGTCTACCGCGGCAGCACCATCGCACCGACAAACCACATCACCCTGCCGGCCCCGACCAAAGAAAGCACAGCGGACGCCGTCGATAACCGTGTGAAAGCCATCCACAGGATGAACCCGGGCGAAGCCCTCGAACAAGCCAGAACGCTCTGGGACAGCATGCTGGACGCGATCTCCTATCCGAACGACGATGAGACCATCAGCCTGATTGCCAACTTCCAGGCCCCAGCGATCAGAGACCAGCTCATGGCCGATATCCCGGGAATCGACGAACCGATGGATCGGGTTCTCTTGGCCCAAACGCACGGTGGGCCTCAGTAGTCCCGGGTCGAATGGTCACAGCAGCTGCTGGTCCACGCGTACACCCACAGCAGCACCAAACACTCCGCGCCCATCCTCACCGCCATCGCCTTCGTCAATTGGTGGGAAGGCCGAGGCAGCAAAGCCCATCAGTTCCTGCACCTCGCCCTCGAAGCAGACCCCGCCTACCGTTTGGCCAGGCTCAGCGACCTCATGATCGGCTCCGGAATGGTGGCCGGCTGGAACATGGACAAGGACCGGGCCTTCCGGCCCTGGGGCCTCGAAGCCTCGTAGGCCCACAGTCATAGGGATACGGACGACGACGGCGGGACGTTCCTGAGCCAGCTCTCCACCGCCGCATCCCACCCATCCGGATCCGAATTCCACTCCTGCGTATGCTCCGCAGACGGGAAAGTCAGCAGCGTTGCCAGCTCGGGTCTCCAAAGTCAGGCGGATCAACCAAACCAGGACCGGCCCCGGAAGAAGAGTCCAGATCCCACACACCTGCACTCTGTCGACGGATCGGACGCCGGCCACAGACACCTCCGGAGACGTTCCCGCTGAACCCGGCTCGTCCGCCGACGCCGACGAACTAAGCCGCAAAGTCATGTCGTCTGAAACAGAGAACTGCATGAAGTAGTGAAGGCAGAGCCAGGATGAGGGGATCAAAATGCGGGTCGAAAAGCCGGTTGTGGACAAAGTGTGGACAGTGTCCACACCCCCTTTGGCCGGACAAACACACGATGAGCGCACCCTGCCTGTTCGCAGAGGGCAGCCATCCAAGGAAGATCCTCGAAGAAAATTCGTCTTGGTCATGTCGTCACCACAACTCTTGGCCATGAATGTGTGAGGGCCAACAACTGGCCGCCAGTACAACCAGATAGGACGGCATACCCCACATCCCAGCAGGCGCGGGGCCCACCAGCCAAGGCCCGCCCCCGCCACCCACACAAGCGAACAGGCGACCGCGGCGCAAGGCACAGACCGCGGACAAGGCCAGAGAGACCCGCCGAGTCAAAATGTCCACACATTAAAGCAAAAACCCCTCTGACGAGGGGTCATGCGTGCCCGAGGTGGGACTCGAACCGGGTTCCAGCCCTTGCGAACGCTGGGAAGTCCCGGAAACATGCGGAATCCGGCCCGATCCGACGCCTGTACGACCCGATCCGACGGCAATAGTGTGGACATTGTCCACACGCCGCTTCAAAGCCTTCAGACCAACGACTGGCGCGATTCTGGTCGTCCAGTTTATTCAAGCGGGAAATATGGTGGCTCCACCTCAATTGTCCAGACTGTGTCTGGACAATCGATTCCGGGCCGTTCCAAGCCGCGGGGAAGGCGCGCATGTTGTAAAAGGTTGCTTCGGGTGCATCCGTGCCAGCCTCGGCCCATCGTCCGCAGCGAATCGTGCGATTAGTGTGCGTTTCCCGTCCTTGCGGGGGCTTTTCAGGTGGACCATATCGGCGGTTCTGCTGAGGGCCGGCCCAGTACGTATCCTTGACCTGAGTACATGCCCAGTCGGGTCACGGCTGCCAGCTCAGCCTCGCTTCCCACTTCGGCGACGAGCTGTGCCTCTGTCGAGCGAATTCGACCACGACCGCGCGGAGGCGCGTTTGCCGGGGTCTTGGTCGACGCCGGCGATGAGGCTCCGATCCAGTTTGATGATGTCAGGGTGAAGGCTCAGGATATGACGCACGCAGGCGAGCTCTGCTCCGGCGTCGTCGACCGCTATCCTCAGACCTTGCCCGCGTGGGGCCAGTGCCCCTACAAGCGAGGCATACGCCGCCACGGCCAGATTTGGATCGCCCGTGCCGGAGGGTGTGGTTGCGCAGACCAAGCCGCGCAACCGCAAATGCGCCTGCGCGCCATTGCGGCCGGCCACCACTGGGCGGCTGTCCATTTGTTAGTCCTTGCTGCTGAAGGCGGCGTCGAAGCTGGTCTGGGAGGCGGGGAAGTCGAATTTTTTGAGGGCGGCGAGGGCTTCGGGGGCGCCGTGGAGGCGGTCCATGCCGGCGTCCTCCCATTCCACCGAGATGGGGCCGTCATAGCCGATCGCGGTGAGGGCGCGGAAGGACGATTCCCAGGGCACGTCGCCGCGTCCGGCGGAGACGAAGTCCCAGCCGCGTCGGGGGTCGCCCCAGGGCAGGTGGGAGCCCATGACGGTGTTGCGGCCGGTGGGGCGGAGCTTGGTGTCCTTGCAGTCCACGTGGTAGATCCGGTCCTTGAAGTCCCAGATGAAGGAGACCGGGTCGATGCCCTGCCACATGAAGTGGGACGGGTCCCAGTTCAGCCCGAACGCGGGCCGGTGGCCGATCGCTTCGAGGGTCCGGACGGTGGTCCAGTAGTCGTAGGCGATCTCGGAGGGGTGGACTTCGTGGGCGAAGCGGACCCCGCATTCGTCGAAGACGTCCAGAATGGGGTTCCAGCGGTCCGCGAAGTCCTGGTAGCCGGCCTCGATGACTTTCTCGGGGACGGGCGGGAACATGGCGACGTACTGCCAGATGGAGGAGCCGGTAAACCCGACGACGGTGTCCACGCCAAGGGCCTTGGCGAGCCGGGCAGTGTGTTTCATTTCTTCGGCGGCGCGGGTGCGGACGCCTTCGGGGTCGCCGTCGCCCCAGACCTTGGATCCGACGATGGCCTCGTGGCGGAAGTCGATGGGGTCATCGCAGACGGCCTGGCCCTTGAGGTGGTTGGAGATGGCCCAGACCTTCAGGTTGTATTTGTCCAGCACGGCGAGTTTGGATTCGACGTAGCCGGGTTCGTCCCAGCGCCAGGCGTCCAGGTGGTCACCGGAGACGGCGATTTCGAGGCCGTCGTAGCCCCAGCCGGAAGCCAGGCGCGCGACTTCCTCGAAGGGGAGGTCGGCCCACTGGCCGGTGAACAGGGTGTACGGGCGGGGCATGTCAGGCTCCTTCGGTAACGGGGACGGGGGAAGTGGCGAGCTGGATGATGGAGGATTTGGCGTTGGCGGATTCTTCGATGGCGGCCAGCACCCGCTGAACGGCGAGTCCGTCCTCGAACGACGGCGACGGCGGGGTGCCGCCGTCGATCGCGGCGAGGAAGTCCCGGATCTCGTGGGTGAAGGTGTGTTCCCAGCCGATCACGTGGCCCTGCGGCCACCAAGCGGCCATGTAAGGGTGTTCGGGTTCGTTGACCAGGATCCGGCGGAAGCCTTGTTCGCGGACGGGGACGGTGGCGTCCAGGAAGCCGAGTTCGTTGATGGCTTCGAGGTCGAAGAGCAGGGAGCCTTTGTCCCCGTAGATCTCCAGTTTGAGCGAGTTCTTTTTCCCGGTGGCCATCCGGGAGACCTCCACCGAGGCGATGGTCCCGGAGTCCAGGGTCAGCGTGGCCCAGGCGGCGTCGTCGACCGTTACCTCTTCCGGCCCGTCCGCTCCGGGGCGGTGGGAGACGAAGGTGTGCAGCCGGCCGGACACCTCGGTGACCGTGCCGCCGAGGAGGAACATGACCTGGTCGATCGCGTGGGACGCGATGTCGCCCAGCGCCCCGGACCCGGCGGTTTCCTTGTTCAGCCGCCACGTCATGGGGGAGTCGGCGTCCACCAGCCAGTCCTGCAGGTAGGCGGCGCGGACATGCCGGACCGTCCCGAGCCGGCCTTCGGTGATGAGTTCCTTCGCGAGGGCCAGGGCCGGGACACGCCGGTAGTTGAAACCGATCATCGACTGCACGCCGCGATCCCGGGCGGACCGGGCAGCGTCAGCCATGGTTTCGGCTTCGGCGAGGGTGTTGGCCAGCGGCTTCTCGACCAGGACGTGCTTGCCGGCCTCGAGTGCCGCGATGGCAATCTCGGCATGCATCCAGCCCGGCGCGCAGATATCCACGATGTGGATGTCGTCCCGGTCAAGGACCGAACGCCAGTCCGTCGCGGACTCGGCCCAACCGTATTTGGCGGCGGCCGCCGCGACCTGCCCGGCGTCCCGGCCCACGAGCACTTTTTGCTCGAAAGCCGGGACGTCGAAGTAGGAGGCCACGTTGCGCCAGGCGTTCGAGTGGGCCTTGCCCATAAACGCGTAGCCGATCATCGCCACACCCAGGGTTCTGGGCGGGTTGCTTGGGTGGGACATCGTTTTGTTCTTTCTCATGCGAGTTCGCGAGGGCAGTATGTGAAACGCTGACAGGATCTGACTGAGGCTATCGACGGGATTATTGACCGCCGCTGATCCCTTCGGCCACTCCTGTCAAGGCTCGGGCCTTTCTCTCAGCATGCTTTTGACAAAAGCCAAACCGTCTTCCGAAAGGCTTTCCATCGATGGCGCCACGGGACGCCACAGGGAGACGGCTCGGGCGATCTCCTTCACTGTGGGCAGGAATGACTCGACCACAATCTGACCTGAATAATTGATGTCCTTCAGCGAATCGAAAAAGCTGTCCCACGGCACGTGGCCCGATCCGGGGGTTCCCCTGTCATTTTCTGACACCTGCACGTGGAAGATCCGCGATCCGGCCCTCCGGACCGCATCGGCGATGTCCTTTTCTTCGATGTTCATGTGGAACGTGTCGACAAGAAGTCCGACGTTTTGCCTGCCGATGTCATCGCACAGGTTCAGCCCCTGCTCGATGGTGTTGACCATGTCCGTCTCGAAGCGGTTGAGCGGCTCGATGGCGAGACGCACTCCGCGGTCGCCGGCGTAATCGGCTACGGCGCGGAGGCTTTCCACGGCGTTTTGCCAGCGGGCCTGCCGCTCACCGGGCTCCAAGAGCTCCGCCCGGCCCGTCGCCGAGAACATGGGACCGGCAACATGAGGGGAACCGACTGCTGCTGCTACGTCAACGCAGCCGCGAAGGTAGGCTATGCCGCTGTCACGTCGGCGGGGATCGGGATCCGACACGTCGCGGTCTGGGCCAAACGCGCCGCAGATTCCGACCTCCGTCCCTGTCCTCTGGGATTCGTGAACGAGCCATTCTGCCGTGATCCTCTGCGGATCTTCGATACACACTTCGATGACGTCGTAGCCAAGCTCCGCTACGCGGTCGAAGGCCCACGCCTCTTCGAAGGAGAAGGGCGAGGCAAGGATGAAGGTGCTGAGCCCAATGGGATTGGCCGGCATTTACAGACCTCCCAACCGACGTTCGATCGCCCGCGTGTGCTGAATTGCCGCTGCTGTGTATTCGTCTTTGAACTCCGGCGCACCGGCACCGCTCAGCACTCCCCAAACGTCTCCCGCTGCTGGCAGCAGCTCATAGGAGACCCAGCCCTTGTAGTCGGCGTCGACGATGGCCTTGATGATTGGCTCGAAGTCCAAGTGCCCGTATCCTGGAGCGGCCCGGTTACTGTCGGCGAGATGCACGTGCGCTAAGCGATTTCCGGCTTTGCGGATGGACTCTGCGATGTCCCGTTCTTCAATGGACATGTGGAAGGTGTCGACCATGTAACCGATATGGGGGCTGCCAACTTCGTCCAAGAACTGCAGAGCCTGTTCGGTCCGGTTGATGAGGTACGTCTCGTAGCGGTTCCACGGCTCGAGGGCCAGGCGCACGCCGTTCTCCCCGGCGTATGCCGCGAGTTCGCCCGCGGCGTTAACGGCCCAAGCCCATTCTTGTTTGATGTCTGCTTCCGGCACGATCTTCATACACGCTGTGGGCGTGAACGTCACGACTTCCGCACCAAGCCTTGCCGCGTAATCGATGTTTCCCTTGACGTATTTGATGGCGTTCGCGCGGACCTCCGGAGACGAACTGACGATGTCACGTTCCGGCGTGTAGATGCTGACGATTGACGAGGCAGCTACCTGGTGCTGGTTGAGGGCAGAACGGAGTGCGGCTTCGTCCTGTTGTTCTGGTTCTCCGACCAGTTCGACGCCGCTATATCCAGCTTTGGCGATGCGCTCAATGCCGGTCTCGATGGCTTCGCCGCCGTAGACGAGGGTGTTGTACGTGTAACGGAACATGATTGAACTGCCTTTCAGGCTGGGTATTGGGGGGTGTTATTTGACCGCGCCCAGGGACAGACCGCGGACCAGGTATTTCTGCGCGGCCAAGGCCGCCAGCCATACCGGCACCGCAACTACGGTGCCCGCCGCCATGATCAAGGTCCACTCCGTCCCCACCGGGGTCACATACTGGGTCAGGGCCACCGTGACGGTTTGGCTGCCGGCGTTGGACAGGACACTTGCGAAGAGAAACTCGTTCCAGGAGAAGACGAAACACAGCAGCGCGGTTGAGGCGACGCCTGGCATGGCCAACGGAAGGACCATCCGGAAAAAGATCCCGATGTTGCCCAGGCCGTCGATAGACCCCGCTTCCTCGATTTCCTTGGGAACGTCTTCGTAGAAGCCGCGCAGCAGCCAGACAGCCAGTGGCAAATTCATGAAGACGTGAAGAATAATGATCGAGAGCAGCGAGCCGTTCAGGCCGATCGTCCGCATGACCAGGAAGAGCGGGATGATGGTCACAATGGGAGGAACGATACGCAGGGACAGGATTGTCCCCGCGATCTGGTCCCGGCCCCTGAACTCGTATCGGGCCAGCGGGTAAGCGATGCCTGAGGCGAGCAAGATCGCCACAATGGAGGAAATCACTGAGACCTGCAGGCTGTTTATCAGCGCGTAGGTGAGCCTGGTACCGCCAAGCACTTCAGCGAAGTTCTCCAGGGTAGGTGTGAAGAACCACTGGATTTCTCCGGAGAATGCCTGGTTTCCGGTCTTGAAGGCCGTCGTGACCATCCACAGGACGGGGGCGATGAAGACAAACGTGCAGATGACGGCCACGGCAGCACGCACTCCCACGTTCCAGTTGATGGTGCGTCGGTTGGCTACGGACATGACTGAACCCTTCAAGAGCGCGCGACCATTCGCCGGATGAGCGAATTGACGGCTAGTAGAACGAGCAGGAGCAGCAGCCACGAGAAGGCGGCAGCATACGAGATATTAAAAGCGCGGAACCCCATGTTGTAGATCTGCCAAGACATGGTCGAAGTTGCATCTACCGGTCCGCCACGGGTCGTCATGTAGACGATGTCGTAGACACGGAATGAGTCAATGATCCGCAGGAGCACGCCAACAAGGATCGGGTAGCGCAGGAGCGGAAGGAACTGATGCCAGATGATGCGGGGCCACGAAGCGCCGTCGATCTTGGATGCCTCGATGACCTCCTCGGGGAGGCCCTGCATGGCGGCGAGAAGGATGAGGAACAGGAACGGAGACCACTGCCAAACATCAATTGCTATCAGCGTTGGCAGCGCCAGGTCGACATTTCCAAGGAATTCTGTGGTTGGAAGACCGATGCTACGCATAAGTTGATTGACGATCCCGTACGTAGGTTCAAGGCTGAAGCGGGCGAGCAGGCCCACGACCACCGGCGCGCAGAGCATGGGCATCATGATCAAGGCCCGGAGCAACTTATCCCCTGGAAAGCCGCGGAAGAAGAGCAGAGCTAACCCAAAGGTGAGAACGAGCTCTATGAGAACCGAGAAGAAGACAAACACCAGGGTTACGCGAACCGAGTTCCAGAACAGACCGTCGGTCAGCAGACCGACAAAGTTGTCAACGCCGGCGAAGCGAGCGGCTTCACCGCTCGACAGGTTCCACCGCATGAAGGAGACGACGAGAGAGTACAGCGTGGGGTAAAGGGAGATCGCGGCCAAAAAGAGCAGGCCGGGAGACATCGCGAGGTAGCGTCCAAGTTTCTTGGGCCGGCGCCCCCCGGGAGTCCCGGAAGGCCGAGCGGCTTTCCGGGACACCCGAGGCTCTGTGATTGATGTCGTCATTACTGTGAAAGGTTCTTGTCTATGGCTTCGTTGGCGCGCGAGAGACCATCTTGTACACCGCGCTGGCCCAACGAAATGGCGCTGAGTTCGGTACTCAGGGCCGTTTCCCAGGTTTCTTCCCCGGGGAAGAATGGCCTGGGCTGTGCCGTCTTCATGGCCTCCAAAGTCACGGGCAAACGCCGGAACCGGGCCGCTCCGTTGCCCTCGAGCTTCTGCTCAGTCAGCGTCGGATCGGAATAGCTGGAGACGCGCACGGGGTCGCCGCCGCCATTGGCTGCCTGCAGGACATCGTTCTTCTTCGACTCCAGCCAAACAGCGAACTTCGTGGCCTCCTCGGTGTTCTTCGAGTACTTGGAAACCGAGATCACCCATTCTGCAAGATGAGCCGAACTGAGCCCGGTCGGGCCTGTCGGAATCGTCGTCATCTGCCAATCCCCGACGGTCTTGGACGCGGATGGGTTGTCGGTGGCGAACTGGCCCCAGGACCACTGGATGGCTGTAGCAATCGAACCCTGCTGGGCCGCTGTCGTGACGCTGTCGTACGTGAAGTCGTTGGCTCCCGCGGGCATGTACTTCATCATGTCGGACCACCGCTCGGTGGCCCCGATGCACTCAGGCGTCGTCAATGTCGATTTGGTGAACTCGGCGTTGAACGGCTGGCAGCCGAAGGAATAGGCGAAGCTCAGCCACGTGTGCACGTTGCCAAAGCCCTTGGCCGCCTGGGCGGCCCAGCCCGAGAGCTTCTGGCCCTTGAAGGTCTTGCCGTTGAAGAACTTGACCTGGGTCAGCCACTCGTCCATCGTCTTTGGTGCAGCAAGCGCGTTCCCTGTTTCCGCTTCGTACTGGTCTTTCATCGTCTGGTCGCCATAAAGTGCGCCGTTGTACCAAAGCGTCGCCGGGTGGACCGTCTGCGGAATTCCCAGGAGCTTGTTATCCCACGTGGCGACCTTGAGGCTCAGCGGAAGAAAGTCCTCTTTGTCCTGGAGGGCATTGTCCAAGGGAACGAGATGGCCGCCCTTACCGAATTCTGGGATCCAGTTGTAGTCAACGTTGAAGATGTCGTAGCTGGAGTCCTGTCCGGCGAACAGCGTGGCCATCTTTTCGTGGATCGCATCACGACCCACGAGTTCGACATTCACCTTCACCCCGGTTTCCTTCTCATACTCGGGGGCGAGTTTCTCCTGGACAACCTTGCCCCAGTCGGCAGGGAGGAAAATGGCATTCAACGTCTTCTTGCCTGAGTCGTTCTGGGGCGCGCCGGCAGCGCAGCCGCTCAACGCAACCGCCGCAGCGGTAATCGCACCAAGAGCCCCGATACGCAGCTTTGCGGTTCGTTTCTGGCTAGCTTTCATGTTGTTCTCTTTCTTCATCGAAATAGGACGGTTGGTAAGAGCGTCATGAGGTGATCGAGCTCATTTGGATGTGGACCTTAACAGTCGACTTGTCCGTCTCCAGGCCGCGGATGGCTTCGATGGCTTCGCTAAGCGGTCGGACGGAGTCAACAATCAGCGCCGGGTCGAATCGCCCTGAAGCGAGAAGCTCTATGGCCCTGGGCCAGGTGTCGTAGGTTCCCGCGTACGAGCCGACGATGGTGAGCTCTTTGGAATAGATATCGAAAGGCCGCAGAGACATGGAGGCCGTCTGAGGCGCCGCACCGTAGGCCAGCACCCGGCCACCGCGACGCACGAGGGAAATCGCCGCTTCGTAGGTGGGGATAGAGCCGACGGCTTCGATGACCACGTCGGGCCCAACACCGTCAGTCATGTAGGCGACCTCGTCGGCGAACCCGCTGCCGAAGGGGCTAAGGACGTTGTCGGCACCGAGCCGTTCGGCAACCCCTCGACGGTCCGGATCCGGTTCTGAGACGATCACGTTGCTTGCCCCGCCGAGTTTGGCCAAGGCAATGTGAGCTAGCCCCATCGGACCGCCCCCGATGATGAGTACTCGCTCACCGGACTTGATCCCGATCCGGTCCTGGCCATGAATTGCGCAGGCAAGCGGTTCAACGTATGCCGCCGCGTCCAGGTTCAGGGATTGCGGCAGAACGTAGACGTTCGATACAGGGACGACGACGTATTCCGCGAGGCCGCCCGAGGAATGGACCCCGAGTTGCGAGACCGCCGGGCAGAAGAGTTTTTGGCTCCGCCGGCAGAAAAAACATTGGCCACAAGCGATGTTAATGTCGACGACCACGTTGTCATTCACTGCCAGAGAACCGGTATCCAAACCGAGGGCTGCAATAGTTCCAGAAAACTCATGCCCCAAGGTCAGCGGCAGGTTGGGCGCGGGAAATGTGCCTTTGGCGATGTGCAGGTCGGTGCCGCAGATTCCGCTACGCCAGACCTTGACCAACACTTCACCCGAGCGAGGCTCGGGTACAGGGACTTCGTCAAGTCGGAGGTCTCCTGGCGCGTGAAGTCGCACCGCTGTCATTGTGTCTCTCATAGGAATTGCTTCTCGTTTCGCCGTGTTGCTTGCCAATGGGGAAGGTATCTGCTGCAGGTTTCCGGACGGCCTCACGAGAGGACATCGGTAACGTCGGTTATGTCGTCCTCGACGACGTCTGGATAGTCACCTCGACGACGCCCGAGCGGTTGCGCCGACGGCACTGTCGTGCCTGACTGACGCTCTGCCGGTATGTCCGCTTCGGCTGCCGAACTGCTCTGCTACTAACCTGAGCCATGAAGCCGACATCGACGGACCGGCCCATGATGGAAGGGGCTATGTTGACTCCGTCGATTCCCATGCCGAAACAGTGACACGCACCACGTGTCTTTTGTCAGCCGCCAGCAAAAGTCTGCACTTTTTGACGCTGAAGACACCGGAGTGGACACCGAAGGTGCACTTTTTGATGCTTCGAACAGCGCCAACTGGACGGGATCGAGCGGGGACCTGACACTGAGTGGACAGGAGGCCCCCGCGGGTCTCTGAGCTGGATGTCTTAGAGCTCGAGCTCACCAGCCAAAATTCTTCCGACCCCCGAAATGGAGAGACATGGACAACGGCGGCCCGGGCGAACTTTTGCATCTCCTGCGGGACGGGCACCCGCGAACGAGGGCAGACTTGGCTGCGATGACGGGCTTGGGTCGAGCTGCCATCAGTTCTCGCCTTGAGCCGCTCCTAAAACTCGGGCTAGTTGTCCCCGTATCGGATGCGGCTTCCACCGGAGGCCGCCCCTCAGCGCGTCTAGCCTTCAATCCTGCTGCGAAGGTGGTCGCTGCCGCTGACGTCGGGGCTACACATGCGACCGTAGCGCTCACGGATCTGTCGGGAAGGGTCCTCGTGGAAACCACTGAGCGACTTGAGATTTCGTGCGGACCAGAAGCTGTTCTGGACTGGCTAACAATTACGCTGACGGGTCATTTGAAAGCGATGAAGCGTCCGGCAAGGGACATCATCGCCGTCGGCATCGGGCTACCTGGTCCTGTTGAACACTCCAGCGGAAAGCCCACCAGCCCGCCGATCATGCCGGGATGGGACGGATTCGATGTTCCCGCTTACGTTCGGCAGACCTTAGACGTACCCGTACTCGTCGATAACGACGTCAATCTCATGGCCCTCGGCGAGCGGGCGACACGCTGGCCCAATGAAGACAACATGATCTTTCTTAAAATTGCCACCGGTATCGGCTCGGGGGTGATCAGTGGAGGAATATTGCAGCGAGGCGCGGCAGGAGTCGCTGGAGATGTCGGCCATATTGCTGTTACCAGAGGGGCAGGCATTCAATGCCGCTGTGGCAAGACTGCCTGCCTGGAAGCCGTAGCAGGCGCTCCGGCCGTCGCCGCACGACTCCGCGAAAACGGACTCGAGGCCATCACCGCAAATGACGTCGTCGCGTTCGTCCGTTCCGGCGATTTGGCTGCCATTCAAGCCGTCCGGCAGGCTGGCCGCGACATTGGAGAAATGCTCAATATGTGCGTGAGCTTCATCAACCCCGCCCTCGTTGTCGTGGGCGGATCGCTTGCACAGTCCGGTGAACATTTGATCGCCGGGATACGCGAAACGGTCTATGCACGCTCAACGCCGCTGGCGACCCAGCACCTGAATATCACCCAATCCGAAACCGGGCCGGAAGCTGGCGTGGTTGGGGCCAGCATCTTGGCCCTCGAACATGTCCTCGCCCCTCACCGAGTCAACGACCTCGCAATCAGGCTACATTCCGGGAGACAAGAAGATACTCACGGCCTCCAGAAAGTGGAGCACGTCGCCCCGATGTCCCAGCCGTTCCCTGACGTGCTGTACAAACAATTGCAGGACACATTTCCGTGACCACGTCTCCGACTAAAGGTGCGTAAGACAGTCACGCCAAGGTGTAAGCGGCGGATGGGGTCATTTCGCCCAGCATCCGCCGTATTCCAGGGCATCCTCACCCAGGCTCAGGCGGCGGCGCCCACACTCGTCGGGTGGGGTGCCGAAACCAAACTCATCAACGCCCCAATCAAGGGGTTCCATGGAAGTAAACTAGCCCTAACAGCTGAGGTCCTTCGGCCAGCCTTATTGAGCCACTGCAACCGCTTCCTCAGGCGCCGCGGCAACTCCCAAGTCCGCCATAATGGCTCAGCTGGTGAAGGAGGATGGCATGCCTCAATCTGGTAACGGGAACACCGGCCGTCTGCGACGATATGCAGTGCAGGAGGAGCTGAACCCCGAACAAAGGTTCGAACATTGGCGAGTGTGGTACGGCAGCGCCGTCGAAACCCCAATGCGGTTGGAAAAAGCCGTACGTGAGACTCCTGTGTCCTTCAATCCTTCAGCCATTAATCTCGCCGGGCCGGGCTTCAGCCTCATAGAAATGCACAACGCCCCCGCATTGGGCTCGTGGGCGCCGATTCCCGACTCCGCAGACCTGCGCCTGGCCTACTTCCGCAAGGCGCAGGGGCTAACGCTCACTCTCAACGGTGTTCCGGAGCCAGTATCACCGGGCTCCGTCAGGTTCATCGATACCTCGCGGAGCGGAAGTTTTGATGCGCCCGAAGGGTTTCACGCCTTGCAGCTTAACATCGACCGCAGCAGCCTAAATGTGAGCGAAGCCGAACTGCGTTCCCTACTTCGAGTGCCTGACCTAGCAAAACACCCAATTGTGGGCACCTTCGTGATCCCTGCGCTAATGAGTTGGAAACGGCCGGGCATCGATCGAGCGGCATCGGGGACCGCGGACATCCTCCGATCCGTGATGGCAACCCTGGTGGGCTCCCTGCTCGAAACGCCGGTCGACGATGAGGCGCACAAACCAGCCCTAAGCCGGGCGGTGAAGAAGTACCTTGAAGCCAGTTATAACGACCCAAATCTGGACGTGGCAATGGTCGCCGAAAGGTTTAACCTCTCCCGTCGCTCTCTGTTCTACTTTTTCGAGAACGAAGAACTCCGCCTGGGTGAGCGGATACGCGCGTTGAGAACGCGCAAAGCCCTCGAGCTCCTCCTTCATCAGCCCGGCCCCCACGGGATCGCCTTCTCTGAAATCGCGACAACGTGCGGATTCACCAATGTGCAAAGCATGCGCCGTGCAGTGAAGGAATTTACGGGGATGAATGTGAGGGAGATTCATCGATCCGAGACCGACGTTCGTGTCGCCCTGCGACAACTGCGCGAGTCACTGAACCCCTAACACCTGACCGTGGAGAATAGTCAACTTCCCCACCACTCGTCAGACGTGCGTTCGACGTATCGGCTAGGTCATGTCCAACTTTGACCATGTCGCAGCACTGCCTGATGACAATAATACCAACAGCCGCTTTGGCGACAAGCAGCAAGACACTAGGTGGTGAGACTCTCAAGGACCGTTGGTGTTTCATTGAGTAGGTCCTTGCAACCCGCCGCGTGCGCGACTGGTGTCCCTTGCAGCGGAGCGGACAACAGCTTGAAATACACCCCCGAACTGGCGTCACGGACGTAGCCGAAGGCCGTCAGAGTTGAGTCCAGATTCTTCTTTTCTGACATTGTCTTGGGAACCTCTCAGATCGCAACCTGACACCACCAATTCGATCTTTGGGAAGCCCGTCGTGTGGGCCAATATCGGCGGTCCGCCTGCTTTCGCGTATGACATGGAGCTCGGCCCCATGAGCACGCAAATGTGGCTCTTCAGACTGCGCAACGACACCGAAATCGAGGGCGGCTTACGACATGACAGATGACAACGACGCTCTCTCCGATGCCACCAATTGGACGGCCCCTGTCTCGGGTCAACATCTTTCAACTCTCGCCTTGCGGGCATTTCTCCGTTTTCCTATCAACCCGCGCTGATCCACCGTACGTTTCTGGTCGTCCACGCCAGCCGGCTCATGGGCCTTCGAAGAGCAGCCTCAGAGAGGCATGCACATGGGCCCCCTGGCCGGGTTTGGCCACGTATGACGAATCAACCAAACCAGGACGGCCCGGAAGAAAGTTACGGATCCCCCACACCTGAATTCAGTCGACGGATCCGACGCCACAGCCGCAGATTCACAAAAGATGTTCCCGCTGAACCCGTAACGTCCAACGACACCGACAATACAAGCCGCAAAGTCATGTCGCCTGAAACGGAGAACTTCACGAAGTGGTGAGGACAGAACCATGAGGAAGGGAGCAAAACGCGGGTCGAAAAGCCGCCCGTGCACGGGTGTGTGCACGAGGTGCACACCCCTTTGGCCGGACAAACACGCGATGCGCGCACGCTGCGCGACTCGCAGCGAGCAGCTATCCGAGGAAGACCCCCGAAGAACATTCGGCTTGGTCATGTTGTCACCACAACTCTTGGCCATGAATGAGTGACGGCCGCATCTAAAGGGCTGGCAGCTCTCAAATCTAACGTATGGGTCGAGTTATGACCTGACGTGACGACGGCTGAAGTTCCCCCTGCCCATAGTTATCTTGACGGCACGGTCAACAGCCTGGGCAGTTGACCGTGCGGTCTCGTACTCGATTTCGAACTCCGTGATGAGCCTTACGACCTTGGTGGTGTATATCTCGGGCCATCGGCGGCAGTCCTACTGGCCGTCAGCGGTTATTTTCGTGGCCGCCTACTCAGTTTTCATGGCTGCTAACAAGAATCCGCCGATGGGATCGGTTTCTGGCTCCCATCCGAGATCGGGCGGATCCGGGCTCGGACAGGTCAGAGTGCCGGCCTTGCTGCCGGAATTGCACGTTTGGTGTTCGGTGGCCCTTGTTGTCGGCCCGGCAGGGCGCGTTGCCAGCCTGCAGCGAGTGGCGCGTGGACGGGGCCGAAAAGCTGCTCCCATGAGGCCTGCCAAGGTCCCATCCAAACATGTTGGTGTCAGTGCGCCAATCAGGATGGAGCATTCGTTCGGTAGCTGCTCTCCAGAACGTCGGTGATGAACATGTGCCCGGGAGCGTGGCTAATGGCGAACTCTGGCTTGGAAGCCATGACCGCGCTCTGCGGCGTTACGCCGCAGGCCCAAAAGACCGGAACCTCGCCCGGGCGTATCTCCACAGCATCACCGAAGTCCGGGCGGTTGATATCCAGAATGCCGATCTTATCCGGAGAACCAACATGGATGGGTGCGCCGTGTACTTGCGGCACCTCACCCGTTATACGGGCTGCCGTCGCAACCAATTCCGACGGCATCGGGCGCATTGAAACTACCATTGGGCCGTGAATCCGCCCGGCCGGGGTACATTCGATGGTCGTGCGGTACATCGGGACGTTCCGACCCATCTCTACATGACGCAGTGGGATGCCTTCCTTGACCAACGCAGCCTCGAAGGTGAAGCTGCAACCGATGAGGATCGCTACCAGGTCATCGCGCCAGACTGAAGTGACGTCATCGGTCTCCCCAGTCAGCTCGCCGTTCTGCCAGACCCGGTAGGCGGGAATGTCGGTGCGGATGTCGGAGCCAGCAGCCAGTGCGCTAGTAACTTCACCCGGCTGGATGACGTCAATAACCGGGCAGGCCTGGGCATTTAGTGCACAGAACTCCAATACTTCTTTGGCGTAGTCAGCGGGGACCGCTATTAAGTTGGCTTGAGTGAAACCGTCGCTCCATCCGGCCGTGGGGGTGACTAGCCCCCTGCGAAATTTTCCGCGGGCTTTTGAGGGCGCCATGCGCGCGGGGAGGTCGGTCATGCTGCCAGTACCTTCGTTCCGTAGAGAGTTATTGTGCCATCTTCTGTGGTTAGCAGTCCTGTATGGTCCACCTTCGAGACCTGAAACGGCAGGTACTCACCCCAGGAGTCTCGAATATAACTTTCGTACCCGCGAGACGTGCCTGAGGGCCATCCGTAGCACCACCAAAGGGTGCCCTCAGCCGGGACGATGATCTCACTGGATATCGTTCCGCTGTCCTTGCCGTGAGCATCGACGGTCCGCGCCTCCTGGCTGTTGGCGTCTTCCTGGTCATCATTTTGGGCAAGGGCCGAATGTAGGGCTTGACGGACATCCTGTACTTCGAGGAGGGGCGTGGACTGGACGACGGCGGCCTGGCCGAGGCGTTCTCTGGAGAAGCTCTCCCTTACCCAAGCGTCATCGTCAGGCTCTTGTCCCTCGAACCAGGAATTGGTGCAGGCGATGTTTTGCCCGGGTTCAATTGTTCTCCGGGTCGAGCGTTGACCATTGATGGTCACCACAACAACCCCCTTGCCATCAGCTATCAGGTAGTTCCCGTCGTTTAGTCTGGACGCCCGCTGTTGCAGGAACGAAACGAATTCCTCCGCTGAAGCCGCCTGGCCCAGTGCATCTCGGGTTCCGCCCCGGTCTACTAACTTCCTGTATCCATTGAATTCCGATTTGGATTCGGGCACGAAGGAATAAGTGAAAGCGACTCCACAGGTATTCAAGCCCCTGGTCATCACCGAGTTCCAAGGGACCGCCTCAGCGGCCCTGTAGGTGGTTACTTCCGTTCCGATGAATGGATAGGCCCCTTCGGTTGATGCCATGACCCGGCTGCCAACGAGATATGGATTATCGCTGTTGCTGCCTAGTACCGGTCCGGCCGTGGATTGTGCGGCAAGGAGGGTGCACATTCGAGTTACCTGCTTTCAGCCCACGCGGCCCGGCAGAGCCGGGACGGTGAAGGTCGGAAGTTCCCCGATTCGGCCGGGGTCGGGCATCGCATCGAGAAGGGCCTGCGAATAGGGATTGCGCGGTTTGCGGTAGAACTCTTCGGCAGGAGTCGCTTCCATCAGCCGTCCCTTGTACATCGTTATTACCGTGTCGGTCATGTCCCTCACCAGCGCGAGGTCGTGGGACACCATAATCAGCGTGAGGTTGTTTTCGTCCACGAGTTCCTGGAACAGACCCATGATGCGTTGCTGGTTGGTGACGTCCAGGGCGCTGACCGGCTCATCCGCGACAAGGATTTCCGGATTCGGCGCCAGCGCCCGCGCGATGGCGACGCGCTGGCGCTGGCCTCCGGATAGATGGGTGGTGCGCTGCCCGAGAATGGTCCGGGGGAGGTGTACCCGATCGCACAGCTCGAGGACCGCAGAAGGTGAAGCCTTCCGGTGTGCCACGCCCAGCGCCTCGAGGAGGAGCTCTTCGGCTGTGTAACGGGGGTCCAGGCTTCGGCTGGCATCCTGAAATACCAGCTGGACTTTACGCCGGAACTCCCGTTCCGATGCCGGGTTAAGCCTCGCCATGTCTTGACCTGCGACGGTGACGCGGCCGGCTGTCGGCTTTTCGAGGCCTACCAGCAGACGCGTCAACGTTGACTTGCCTGATCCGGATTCACCGACGATAGAGGTGGTGCTGCCGCGCGGGATTTCAAAACTGACGTCACTCAGGGCGTGAACAACTGTTCCTCGGCCGAAAATACCCGGGGTGCCGTACCGCTGGCTGGCGCCTTGTACGGAAATGGCGGCAGGTTCATTCGTCCGGGCTGCTTTGAGGGGAGCGCGCAGAACGTGCGGCGATGAGAGGCGGGGCGAGGCATTGAGCAGCTCGATCGAGTAGGGGTGCCGCGGATTTTTCAGGACCGGTGCAACGTCGCCCGATTCGACGATGAGCCCATGCTCCATGACGCTGACCTCGTCACAGAGCCCCGCCACAACGCCGAGGTTGTGCGTAACGAAGACAATACCGAGACCGTCGTCGGCCAGCTGGCGCAGGAGACGGAGTACTCCTGCCTGAACTGTAGGATCCAGGGCGGTTGTAGGCTCGTCAGCGATCAGGAGACTGGGACGGTTGGCAAGTGCGAGGGCGATCATCGCCCGTTGGCGCATCCCACCGGACAGCTGGTGCGGAAAACGGTTTGACACCTTCTCTGGCTCAGGCAGGCGCGCCTGACCGAGAACTTCGAGCACTCTTGCCTTTGCGGATTCCTTTCCAACGCCATGATCCTGTAACGAGTGCAAAATCTGCTTCCCTACCGTGAGCATCGGGTGGAAGCCGCTCAGCGGATCCTGCAGCACCATTGATACGACGGACCCTCGGAGACGGCGCTGTTCGTTCGGGGCGAGATCCAGGATCGGTTGCCCTGCGACAAATACCTCTCCACCCGTGCGCTCGATGCCCTGCGGCAGCATCCCGAGACAACTCAGCCCGGTAAGCGTCTTACCGCTGCCGGACTCGCCGACCAGTCCCAGCACTCGACCAGGGGCGACCGAAAGTGAAACTCCCTTAACCAGGTCCCGGGCTCCCTGGGAGGCAGTTAGCCGGAGATCCTCAATTCTCAACACGTGTCTGTCCAGGTTCTCCCTACCTGGAGTGTGGACGTTGGTCATGATGTCCTCTCGGTTTGTCCGGTGGAAAGTGTAATTTCTTCGTTGGCAGCCGAACTTGACCCAGCACCGGCGAGCCATTCCCTGACGGCCTCGCCGGTCAAGGCAAAGGACACCACTGACAGGCACAGCACCAGACCCGGCATGAGGCTAATCCACCACTGACCTGTGGCGACATAGTTGGCTCCCATGGAGATCACGTAGCCCCATTCGGGGGTAGGGGGACGGACGCCGGCCCCTAGGAAGCTCAGTGCGGCGGTGAGGAGTACGGAGACACCGAGGCTGACCGAGATATTCGCCACGGCGCTGTCAATGGAATTGGGGAGGGCGTGCCGGGTAAGTGTACGCATTGTTCCGAGGCCCAATATCCGGCACGACGCCACAAGGCCTCCTTGCACTACTGAATGCAGGGATGAACGGATCAGCCGGGCGAAGACCGGGGTGGTGACAAAGATAACTGCAGTAATCACAGCACCGGTTCCTCGACCAAAAATCGCCGTTAGCGCCAGCGCAAAGACGGTCACTGGAATCGACTGGAAAACATCGAGGGCAGCATCGACGATCCGGGCGAGTACCTTCCAGATCCGGCCGCCAGCGGCGGAAAAGCCACTGATAGAGCCGAGCAGGAGTCCGAGTACGAACGAAGCGCCAACGCCAAGCAGGGCGATCGAGAGATCCGTACGGAAGGCCGCGATGACGACGGAAAAGATGTCGAGACCGGATGCATCGGTTCCGAAAGGGTGGGCGAAGCTGGGTTCCTGGAGGACATCCACCGTGGGCTTTTCCGGGTCGTAGGGAGCGATCCAGGGGCCGATGACGGCAAGGACGACGGAGATGAAGCTACCAATGACTCCTACCTTCCCCGCAAGTGTGGTGGGTATCAGGCTTTTCATGCTTTCCTCAATTGCGGATCGACTGCGGCGTGTAGAAGGTCGTTGGCGAGGTAGACCATGGCTGTAAACAGTCCAGCAATGAGAACGAAGCCCTGCACGCCCACGTAGTCGGAGCGGGTCACAGCTGCCACTGCATACTGTCCTACACCGCCCCAGGAGAAGACCGTTTCGACGAGGACGGCTCCGCCGACGAGGAAGACGGTGGTGGAGGCCAGCGTCGTAACCATAGTTGGCGACGTGAAACGCAGAATGTACCAAACACGTCGCCACGGAGAAATACCCCAGGAATCGGCGAAGCGGGCGAAATCCGACCCGTTGACTTTCTCGGTCACTGCGGACATGATCCGTACGACGGGTGCCAAGTAGACAAAGATCAACGTGATGCACGGCAAAATCAGATGTGCTGTTGCGTTTGCGACAGCTGGTGGATCACCGGCGATGGCGGCGTCGATCAGTCCAACGTTCGTAACCGCAGGGACAGTAATCCTCGCGTCCAGCTGGCCGCTCGGCGATGCGCCGATTCCGAGCTGCACGTAGAGTAGGGAGACCAGGCTGAGGCCAACCCAAAAATCGGGGACGACGCCAGCGAGGAACCCGTATCCGCTGACGACCTTGCGGGCGAGACCGTGTGGCCGCCTGAGCAGCCATCCGACTAGCAATAGCGCCAGCAGGATGATCATGAGTAGGGAGAAGAACATCAGGAGGAGGGTTGCGGGCGCCCTCTGCACGAGGTCCTGTACGACGGGGCTGCTGGTTTGAATGGAGGTCCCCCAGTCCCCCTGGAGGACACCCGAGACGTAGTGCCAGAATTGGACCCACAGAGGCTCGTCCAGTCCCATCGACTGGCGAATTCGCTCTACCTGCTCGGCTGTTGCCTGACCTCCGGCGAGGGCATAGGCAGGATCGCCGGGTATCAGTCGAGTGAGGAAAAAAACAAGGACGAGCAAGCCAAAGAGCTGGACGGGTAGTAGGGAAAGACGTCGGAGGATGAACCGGCCCACGACACGGCCTACTTCACGAGCTTGAGATCGGCGAAGCGGACCCCATTATTCGGATACCACGTGACGTTGGAGACGCGCTTTGAATGCGCGACGTGCCATCCGGGGTTGGCGAGGAGCACCCAGGGCTGTTCCTGCATCCAGATCTGCTGGGCCCGGTCAGCCTTCAGGTTACGGGCTGACGGCTCGGGCTCGACCAACATCTCTTCAATAAGCGTGTCGAACTCTGCATTCTTCCAGGACCCGACGTTGAGGTAAGACGTGGACTTCCAGTAGACACCGAGGGCATATGCTGGGTCGGCGACGAAGGGCCAGAATGCCGCGAGATAGGCTTGACCCCCGCGCTTGTACAGCTTGTCAAAGTAGCTCGACGCCGGCAATCCTTCGAGCAGCACGTTGATGCCGATTTGCTTGAGGGCGGACGCAACGATCGGTGCTATCAGCGGATCTTCGTAGTTGTCGTTGGAAAAGGTCAACGTCAAGTTGAATCCGGACACGCCGGCCTCTGCCATTAGGCTCTTGGACTTGTCGAGGTTGGTCTTGTACTCGTTGTACTTGGCGACGTGGCCCGGGTAGTCCTCCGGAAGGGGGCTGTTCAAGCCGGTCGCCGTGCCTAGGTACACACTGCTCAGAATGTCGTCGTACGGCAGGGCGTAGGCGATCGCCTGGCGGATCCGGGGATCCTTCAAGTTCGGGTCGAGCGCATTGAGCGGCATCACTTGGATCTTGTTCGACTTATAGGACGTGACGGTGAGCCCCGCCTCCTTGGCCGCCTTCAACTGGCTCGGGCTGAGGTTCATGGCGATGTCCGCTTCGCCGGACTGCAGCAACGCGAGCCGGTTCGCACTGGTCGGCACAGAGCGCCATACGACCTTGTCGAAGTCAGGCCTTGTCAAGGAATGCGGGTTGGCGGAGAGCGTGACCGTTTGGCCTTCTTGGAAAGCCGCAACGGCGTAAGCACCGAAGCCGGCGGTGTTCTTGCCGAGCCAACCCTGCGCCCACGGATCGTCGGCGGTTGCGTGCTGCTTTGCGGCGACCGAGTCAAATAGTCCTGCATAGAGCTTGGCCGCATCAACCTTAAAGAAAATGCTATTTGGCTTATCGAGGGCGAACCTGACTGTGCGCTCGTCCAGGGCGACTACTTGGTCAGCACTTGTGATTCCCATCGAATTGGCCATGAACAGGCCGGTTTGCTTGAGGGCGAAGTTGCGTTGAAAGGACCAGACGACGTCGGCAGACTTCAACTTGTTGCCCAAATTTGAGACGATGTCGTCCCTGAGAGTAATGGTGATGGTTCGCTGATCAGCCGAGACGTCGATTGTCTCGGCAAATCCATTCTCAAGGCCGCCCTTTATTCCACTCGCAAGGATATCGGCGATGGAGGTGCCATTGACCTGCGTCTTGCCGAATGCCACGATGTCACCGCCATAGGTGTTTCCGACTATGTTTTCACCGGCCACGTTCGCACCGGCAGCGCTGTCGGTATCAAAGTTGGCCGGGAAATCGGAGCCGACATACACAAGAGTGGAACTGGAACCGCCGCCGGCCGTAGCCCCGCGCGACGAACAGGACGCGAACAACGGAGTCGCGCCAGCCAGAACACTCAGTGCAAGGAAGCCGCGCCTCGACAAATTAGTAGCCATTAGATCCATCCTCAGGATTTTGGGAGAGGGGACACGCCCAGACGGAAGCGGAAGCAGCCGTCTTTTGCCCCATATTTATCTGAACCCGCAACCGGGAAGCGGCTGTTGTGGTTCTGTCGTTTTCCATGCCAACAGTGACACGCACCACGTGGCTTTTTCAGTCAGCCAGCAAAAGTCTGCACCGTTTGACGCTCTTGGCGATGGAATGCGCACCGAAGCTGCACTTTGTGATCCTGGCGCGTCGAGGAGTGGACGGGAGTGAGTGGGCGCCGTGACACTGAGTGGAGATGAGGTCCCCCCGGGTCCTGTGAGCCTGATGCGTCAAGTCCTCAGTCTCCATATGACAGAGCAAGCAAACCAGACTTGCCCGGAAGAAAGTCCGGATCCCACACACCTGCGCCCTGTCGACGCCAGCCACACGGACCCCCGGAGACGTTCCCGCTGAACCCGGAACGTCCAACGCCACCGACGATCCAGGCCGCAAAGTTATGTCGTCTGAAACAGAGAACATCATGAAGTAGTGAAGGCAGAGCCAGGATGAGGGGACCACAATGCAAGTCGAAAGCCGTCCGTGCACAAAGGTGTGCACAATGTGCACACCCCCTTTGGCCGGACAAACACACGATGAGCGCACGCTATCTGGCTCCCGGAAGGCAGCCATCCGGGGAAAATCCTCGAAGACAATTCGGCTTGGTCATGTCGTCAGCACAACTCCGCCCCATGAATAGGTGAAGGACCAACCCCAACGACCTCAAGAACGGAGACCCGAATGGCCGCATATCCCAGCAGGCGGAAGGCCCATAGGCCAGGACCCTGACCCCGCTCCCCACACAACCTAATAGGCGATCGCGGCGCCAGGCATAGACCGCGAACAGCGTCAGAGGGACCCGACCGAGGGACAATGTCCGCACATTAAAGCAAAAACCCCTCTGACGAGGGGTCATGCTGTGCCCAAGGTGGGACTCGAACTGCATTCCCTCCCCCGCAAACACTGGGAAGTCCCGGAAACATGCGGAATCCGGCCCGATCCGACCTCTGTACGACCCGGTCCGAGGCGAAAGGTGTGCACATTGTGCACACCTCCTTTTTACTTGTATGCGTGGCATCTTGGACCAGTTCTTGGTAGTAGAAACCAACGCAACGGGGCGCCCGACTAGAACTCGTCGGCTGCCGGTTGACTCGACCAGTGTGGAGTTAGACGCCTTCATCAGTTTTCCTCCTTTCAAACGTCCATAGCGGTTCGACCAGGCACTGACATGAAGCGGACTGACACCACAGATGGCAAGCGCATGTTCTTCACCCAGAAGACGAGGCGAAAGCAGGAATCGCGACAGAACCTCAAGCAGGGTGATGGGGTGCCCAATAGCAGGGCAAGATCTGTAACGCACCTGCGGTGCGTGGCATCGCCGCCCCCACAGTTTTGTCGAGCCTACGATATCGAGGGCCGCCCACCTGCAAAATGTTCTTCATACAAATCATCACCTGGAACGGGCCTTATACAGTTCGTCGTTCGGTTCCTTTGAAAGGCTCAGTTCTCGCAGGTTTCGCTGTGTTCATGACCAAGGCATTGACCGCCAAGCTGGGATGGTTCAACGCAAACTCCGAGTCGGCGGCCAACCAAGCCGTCCCCCCTATGACGTTGCCGTCGCCCCAATCCATCCCGTCATACCGAGGTGTCGCTGTAATATCAACCTCCTCCCCGCGATAGCTGGCCGTCAGCGTCCACTCATGAGCCGCACTCCCGCTAAAAGTCAGTTGAAGGGTATCGCCGTCTACGACGTAGCTTGTCTCCACGGGTTCACAAAAACTCTCTGCCCACTCGAAGTCTTCAAGTCCTGGAACGACTCCTAGGTTTTCCAGAATGATCAACGGTCCGTCGTCTTCGTAGACGTCTTCGGAACCTACATTGACGTTGACAAAATTCACTTCGCCCATGGTCAGGCTCGTTGGCCCATCATCGCCCAAAGCGAACGTTAAGCCGACGTGCACGTTGGCATCTTCGTAGAGTCGCAGGGTCGCAGCGTCAGTATGTTTGTCGCCGTTGATGTCGTAGCTGACTTGCGGGCCAACCAGGTCAGTAAGAACCCATGCCTCGGCTGTCACAAGCCTGGCTTCCTTATCCCACTTGGCATCACTTAAGCCCGCCAGGACCTTCCCGCCGATCGCAGCAAACGATGACGTCGACCCATCCAGTTCCCAATCAACAAGAGTGCTCGGGGCTTCAAATGATGCAAGGTCGACACTCTCCAAGTGCACCAACAGATATGAGGCACAGGCAGCCACAAGAGATGCGGATGCCGGCATCACCCGGAAGAGGTCCTTGTCCAAAGCCTTAGTGCCATGAACCACCCTGACGTTGTCTACGCCCCAAGCCTTATGCGCCTTATGGATATCGCTATCTCCGCTCAGGACAACGTAGGTGTCCGTCTGGCCACCAGCCTGCCTGAGGTAGGTGCGATAGATGGCACTGTCGGCCGCGCCCGTCTTGACAGCTTTACCTCCGCCCTTGGTAACGGCTTGGCCATCCCTGTTGACCCGTTCACCGGGTGACCGGACAAGAATCTGATCCATGATGGCCTCGACGGCAACCGATTCGATTGTGAGAATCTTGACATGGTCTCCGAGGGACCTGATTCCGTCGCGGACGAATGTGAGAGCATCGTTGATATCAGCTGATTGCGCTTCCAATTTCATACCAACGGCAATTAGATTGGACCGCGCTTCATTCAGCTTCGCCCGGTCTAGTCGCAGGTGTTCGGCCCATTCCCACATCACAGGTTCGGCTATCCATAGTTCCATTTTGTTGTGCTTCTTGGACTGGTGCGCCAACAACTTCAGCTGTTCAAGATCAAAGGTTCCTCTGCCCACAGCATTTGTATCGATCGCTACGGCTCGGATCTTCCCAACCCATTCCTGCACGGATTCCTGCTGCATCTGGGTTTGATCATTCGTCATGGAAGATATCGTGGTGCAGGCCTCCCATGAAATCAAACCGAAGACTTGGCCATCTGTGGGACCCGACCAGCGACAAGATTATGCCACCATAATGCGGTCGAGGAGGAGGTTTCGTCGTGTTGGCTGTCGTGCGCGCAGAAATGACACTGGACGAACGCCGTGGGCCCGAAATGTGGGGCTACGTACATAGGGCGCACATCGAATCCTCAAAACACGGCATCACAGCCTAATAACCACAGCGATTTCGGTGCAGATGCAATGACATTCTTTATCCTGTCACTGAACTTGGCGGACTGGATCGCCCGGGACGAGGATGATGACATCTCTCAGGACGAGATCAACCGCGAGATGGGCGGCTCACACATAATGTCTGTGGCCAATGACTTCGCCAACACGTCCAATCATTTCGGTCGCGATGAGGGCAGACGTGATGACATCAAGCCTGTCACCAAATGATCTCCGTTGGCTTCCACTAGCAAAGCGGCTATTCGTCCCCCTGTGAACTCACGGCTCGCCGCAGCCCTCTGCTGAGCCGTCGACAAAGTTCTGCCCGTGAAACTCTGGCGGGTGGTCCTTGGACCGGTCCCCTTTTTGTTTGAGGACCACAGCTTCCTTGTGCCCCGGAGACGGGAGCAATTTGGACCACGTACGGAAGAGGGTTGGACCACTCAAGGCCCGGGAAATGGAACGCCGAAGAACCAGTACCAGGGACCGCCTGCACCCCCATGGCCCGAGCGTAGTCGGCCAGCTGAGTCCACGTCCCGGCGTCGGCAGCAAGCATCATTGTCTGTCTACATTCCTTCAGGTCCCTCGTGGCGATGTCCATGATGATCTGCCGTGCGTGCTTTTCCACTCGCAGGCCGCACCCAGGACAGCCAGGGGTACAAATATCTAACCTTCATCCGGTCCCTGGTCAGTGGCTTCGCGGCAAGCCCTTCACCGAACTTCCCGTTCAATCCGCTACCTTGGTTTCATGGCAACGACAGGTCTTGAACTACGCCTCACGGAGGGCCGGGAAAAGGCCGCCGTCCACAGGTTCACCAAGACTCTCGAAGATGTCGTGCTTGCCCTCGGCGAGATTGACCGCCTGTACCTGCATCGCGGGTCGCGGCCGACGTGGATCATCGAGTCGCTGCAGCATCAGGCAAATGATGCAATCATCCGCCTTGAGCCACGGAGCTCGTCCCGCACCCGCGATCTGTCGGACATGCGCCGGCCGATCGATGCGTTGGTAGAAGGAGTTTCCAGCCTCGGTGAACGCGCCGAGATCCCGAAGCTTTACAGTCCCGAAACTGTGGAACGCATCAAGCGCATAGCAACAGGCGGGGACGAATATCACCAAGTCTCGATCGCGGCGTACAACGGCCGGGTCGGTTCGGTCGCAGTACTCTCCGACGCAGTACGGGACAATGCTGCATCAGCTGTCAAAGGCAAAGAAACGGCACGCGGAGCCCTCTCTGGTGTTCTCGACACCGTGGGATCAACCCCGCGTCGAAACTTCCTTCGTGTCCGGCTCTTTGACCGGCAAACTGAACGTGCCGTGTCCGGCCACGCCCCTCCGGCTCTTGCGGAATCTCTCCGTGAGCATTGGAACCACAGAGTTCTTGTGGGCGGCGATGTGACACGCAACGCTCAAGGACAGGCGATCCGCATTGAAATATCTGAAATTGAGCGGTTGCCGGAAGACGACTCCAATATGCCCTCAGCCCACGACATGTTGGGCATCGCTCCGGATTGGCTGGACGGGATGACAGTGGACGATTACATGCGGGGAGTCCGTGGTGCCTAAGAACAGCAACAAAGTACCGGTCCCTCTGATCTATGTGGACGCCTGTGTCTACCTGGACCTCATCACACGGAATGAGGATGAGGACAGACACACTGGAGAGCCACGGTGGAAGAGCGCCCTTTCAGTGTTCAACGCGGCTGAAGCCGGACAGATACGCCTGGCCGCATCGCCTCTTCTTGAGGCCGAGGTCTCCTGCAACGGGGAAGCCCGGAAGAATTCCGAGCGCATCCACAAGATGCTTCAGGGCTGGTTTCAAGCAGAATCGACGGCCTGGACCGAACTCGACCGTTTCTTGGCTCGTGATGCTCTCCAACTCATCAAGGATTTCGGCCATCTTCGCTTCAACCCCGGAAAGAAACTCCACGCGGCAGACGCCCTTCACCTTGCCGCAGCGGCACGGCTCAACTGTGACTACTTCTTCAGTCACGACGGCGGCTTTCCTCTGAACCGGAAAGTCGAGGACATGGTTGTCCAATCACCACGAGTCGTATGGCAGGAATCGCTGTTCGACCACTCCACTGGAAAAACGGCCTAGCGCCCGCCGAAGACGGCAGAAAGTTGTCAGACCACGCAATTTCCCACGACCGGGTAAGGACTTCCTTTCAGTGCATCTGATCGAGCACCTCACCGAGGCAGTAGATCGTTATTGGACTGTCGACGTGGAGATCATCGGCACCTCGGACGACGGACCAGCCGCCAGCGTGATGCATCGGCGAACTCCTGCCGTTAGGTCACGCTCGGGTCGGTCTTTGCGAGAGTCGGTCCGCGGTACCGCAGCCCGGACTGTAGCTTTATATCGTGAGCGGTAAACGAGCGAAGGGGAGCGGCAGGCCCGATCAGAACAACCTACGGTCCTAGTGAATGCCGAATGGATTGTTCGATCGGCAAGGGCTGTTCTCGCGGTCGACCTCGCCGACGTACCACTCACACGAGTGACCCAATTCATCGTTGGTTGGTGCCGAGCAGCATTTGCGCAGAGCCAAGTCGTTGGGCAACTTGCCATCAGCGGCACGTCTTCGGCTTCTGCGCCGAACAGGAGACTTTTCGCAGAGTTAGCCATCCGGCTCCAGTGGATGCTTGACCTCCCGAAGGAAGTTCGTCCCGCCGCGGTGGATGAAATTCTCGAAGTTGCTCGTGAGGCCAAGCGTGGCACCCTTAATCACTTACGGGACATGGGCTGGGATGTAGGGTTCGACCCGACCGAGATGGACGCCTTCGTTCTCGCACGCGCCACCGGCGACGTCAAGAACCAGGCGCGCAAGTTCACGGCAGCAGCACACGCAACTGAAGTCAAGAACGGCCCAGTGTTCGCGATGTGGCGGGAGGATTCCTATCTTGCGCATCCCACAGGTCCTCTTGCGGGAGAGTATGCCCCTGCCATCGATAACGAGGTACTCGGGCAGGGTTTACCCGATGTTGTCGATCAAGACCTAGCCGGGCATCGGGACATTTCAATGCTGGTCATCATGACGACCTGTTCGCTCCTCAAAGATGAGGGAGTGGAGGATAAAGCGGTCACTCGACTGAGTGGTGCATTCTTCTCGGACTAAGAGCTTGAGATCCTCAGAACTCACACGATCACCGCGTAACAAGCGCGGTGCCTGCCCGGGGGCTTCGGCGTTTCCCCGTCGTTTGAACCGCAGCAGCTCTCCGGAATATGGGGCAGGCGCTTCTGCGTCCGGCGGCTGTAGTTCGCCTTCGGTGCACATTGGAAAAACGCCTCGGTCAGCTCGATTGCCCGCACAGTTCGGGGAATGATGCAGCAAACTTCTGACATGAGGAAGAGGGTCGACAGTTCATCGCCAATCATCCGATTTCCATGGGTTCGACCGCTGGCCCCGTGGAGCAGTCTTGTCCCAGCGGATATATACCCCCAGAATGTCTAGTGCTCAATCGGAGACATTCCGGCGGCCGGTGATGGCTATCAGTTGGACCTCCGTCACGCAGAGGGCCGATAACGGCGCATCTGTCGCATGTTGAAGTCACTCCGGCACTGCCCTACGGAGTCATCCACGAACGAGACCACGCGATCAGCGTGATAAAGGATCTTTAGCTAGACCTCATACGCCTGTTTGTAGTACACCCCAAGCTGACGTCAGCCAGGTGGCCAGGGGTCGTCCGAATAGAATTAAATTCTTCTTTTCTGACGAGGGGTAGGCAAACTCTTAGACCGCTGCCTGACACCTGACTCGTACCTAGTGGCACCGCGACACCTGGCAGGATATGGGCGTCTCCCATAGGTGCCAGGTCAAGGGTTCGACGGAGCCGTTCGGCTTGATGTCACAGTTGTCATTCTGATCCCCATCATCGCTGGGCGGTTCCTGCACGCAACCAGGGCGCCATGCGCCGCTCACGATCCAAAGTTTCGATCGGCGCTCCCCCGTCGCTTATTTCCTCACGAAACGTTGAACCGCTCCCTGTCCCCCAAGTTGCCCTCCGGACCCTCAAACCCAGCGGTGACTCCATGTATCAGAACGACGCCCAAATCTGACAGACACATCCGGTCCCGGCAGCGACCCAGCAGCCTCGTCCACAACGCCAGTGCCGCCAGCATGCTCCTCGCCGTGTCACCGGAACGACCTTCGGCGACCAGCCCGCCTCTGAGAGGCGCGGCAGCCGCCCCATCTACCGCAAGTCTGAGCGGGACGCCTTTCTTAGCGCGAACGGCATTGACCCTAGCCGCGACCAACTATGGACCGGTCTTACGGATCAACCAAACCAGAACCGTCGTCGGAAGAAGAGTCCGGATCCCACACACCTGGACTCTGTCGACGGATCGTACGCCAGCCGTAGATACCCCAAAGAGGTGCCCGCTGAACCCGGAACGTCCAACGACACCAACGATCTAAGCCGCAAAGTCATGTCGTCTGAAACAGAGAACTTCATGAACGGGTGAGCCGGAACCATGAGGAAGAGATCAATATGCGGGCCGAAAAGCCACGCGTGCACAAAGGTGTGCACAATGTGCACACCCCCTTTGGCCGGACAAACACGCGATGAGCGGACATTGCCCGGTCGCCGAAAGCAGCTATCCGAGGACGATCCTCGACGAAGATTCGTCTTGGTCATGTCGTCACCACAACTCTGGGCCATGAATGAGTGACGGCCAACAACTGGCCACCGGAAACAGCTTGAAAGGACGGAACATACCCTAGATTCCAGCAGGCGGAGGGCCCATCAGCCAGGGCTCTGATCCCGCCACCCACATAACTTCACAGGCGACCGCGGCGCTAGGCACAGACCGCGGACGTGTCAGAGGGACCCGCGGAGGGTGAATGTCCACACATTAAAGCAAAAACCCCTCTGACGAGGGGTTATGCGTGCCCGAGGTGGGACTCGAACTGCATTCCAGCCCTTGATAACACTGGGAACTCATTAGAACATCAGCAAACCAGCCTGGTCCGAGCCATCTACGACGCAATCCGAAGCCGAAGGTGTTGACAGTGTCAACACCTTCTTTATTGACCATTTCCTGCACAATTTGTTGGCATCGGGGCGAGAGCGTCAGAGCAGGCCTTCCCCTTCACGATCAAGGCCCCGCGCAGGAGTTCGCTGCCAATACGTCCTTAGCCAGCAAGTCAGCCACCGCTTCCTCCTCCAGCGCAAGACCAGATTCGGCCATGGCAAGAGCCAGTTTCGGATCCCACGGGGATTCCGCTGGCTTCCCCGCCAAACGAAGCGAAGGCTTGCCGTCGTGCAAAGCGGCACGGTAGTCGGCGTCCGTGTAGCGCCACGGCATCCATTTCACGTGCGCGCTGAGCGAGCGGGCGATCCGTAGACCTGCCCAGTCGAAGTCACCGTGGTACCGAGTTTCTGCCCCATCTCCGGCGAGTGTTCTCAGGAGCTCGACCACTGCCGTGCTCGGCTGGCCGGACGTGCACACAAGGACTGGTCCTTCCGCACCGGGCGTTCCGGCCTCGGCCTTAGTTCGCGCCCAGCTGTTCGCCACGACTTCGACGACCGTCGGGTTCTCGCAGACGTGAATGACACTACCTTGCGGGAGCGCTTGTACTCCGCCGGAGCGCACTTGGTCAAGCGTCAGGAGCACGGGCATGCGGGCTACGCGCATGGCCTCCAGGGAGATCGCCGTCGCGGTCCGCGATGGTTCACTAATAATCGCCGAATCAGCGAGACTCGCTCCTGGGACGCCCAGGCACAGGACGGTTGAGGCCAGGTTCGACAGCACAACTCCGGCCGCAGCCCATATATCGCGGGGAGACGACTCTCCGTCCGAGACCGCCTCGTCGGGCAGGAACGCCGCCCGAATCACGGAAACGCACAGCCGGCCGAGCGGTCTCGAGGCGTCCAGGGCATGAGCGTCACCCACCGCTTTTCGAGCGAGGATGGCCAGCGGCTCCTCGTGCGCCGGCAGCAACTCAAGCACGGCGGCTAACATGCTCACCAGGACGGCACCCACCGCAGCCGACGGTGTCGCACCGGTCCGGCCCGCTTCGGCCCTAGCAGCGCGTTTGAGTCCACCGGCCGAGCACCAGGCGTCCCACCAGGCTGGGAGCCCAGGGAATTTGGCAGCCGCCGGAGCTAGGACATCCCGAGCTATGTCCCACGCGGCTGCTTCGCCTTCCCGCTCAGCCCTGCCGTCGACGACCGGCCCGGTCAGTGTCTCGACGGCGTCGGCCAGGCCATCGGGCCATGGTCCACGCCGCAGGATCTGTTCAACATCGGCGAGGTCCACCCGCAGTGCCGTCCCGGCTCGCTTCGGCCGTCCGACGAGCCTCATCGCAGCGGAACGTTGTTCGACCGTGGCCTCCTTCAAGTGGACGACGCCCCGGAGCGGTTCTCCCCCGCAGTCGATGATCCGCCCCCGCACCCTAGCGACGAGCCAACCCATCTCGGCGACCCCCAAAAGCCGGTCCAACGCGGCACGATCACCGGTTCCCACGGTCATCGGCACGGCCGGCTGTTCTGCGGTCATCCGAACAATGCCGGATCATCAGACGGAATCGGGGAGGGGCCCCCTGCATGGGCCATTCCATCCACTTCCCCGGCCCGGTGCCGTCGTCGACCGTCCCACCGCCATCGGGTGACCCCCACGGCGTCGACCCCCTCAACGCGGGACAGTTGAGCGATCGAGAGGCCGGGCACCTGCGGATAGCAGGCCCATTCACGCTCGCTGGTCATCACCACGTCAAGGTCGAAGGTGGCCAGCAGCCCCAGCGATTTAGCTCGGGAATCATCATCCACACCAGCAAATGCCTCATCGAGCAGGATGAGGCGCGGCGCCTGTGGGCTGGCCGAGTTGTAATGGGCCGACGCGGCGGCAAACAGCGGCACAGAGACCGTCAGCGCCTTTTCACCGCCTGATGCCGGACCGGATGCCGCCCGCCACTGTCCGTTCTGCCGCCGCTCGACCACGAAAGTATGCCACTGCCGGTAATCGAGGGCCTGCTCCAGGTGCTCCTGCCAACCACCGGTCGGGTTGGCCTCACGGACCTCCGCGATCTGCGTTTGCAGAAAATCGCCGATCACAACGCGGTCCTCGGGCGTCCACGTGGCGTCGGACCGGATCATGAGGCCCTTAGTTGCCGCCAGCCCAACCGGACCATCGGCACGCTCGCGCCACCGGACACGCAACTGCATGCCTGTCGAGGTCTTGCGCTCAGCCAGCTCGCGGTTCATCCGCTCGATCTGCTCCTCTGCCGTCAGAAGCAGCTCGTGCAGATGTCCGGCAACTTCGTTGACCAGATGGTTTTCGAGTATCTCCCGTTCACGGGCGCTGAGCAGGCGCTCACGGTTCCCCACGTCTGCCGCAAGCATGTCCGCCAGTTTATCGACGTCGACCTCGTCGTGCAGGTAGCGCACCCGTGCCACCAGCACCTCGCCGTGTTGCTCGACGAAGGCGGTGTGCCCGTGCCGAGTCATTTGCGCGGCCAGTTCAGTAATCGCGCTCGAAGCCCGTTGCTGGACACGAGCCCAGTCGTCGTCGGACTCATCAACCTCGTGCAGCTGCTGCTCAACATTGCGGGAGAGGCTCAGCGCAGCGGTAATATTCCACTCGTCGGGCGTATCGGGCGCCGGTACGAGGAGCTCGGGCAGCGCGACCCGCAGCAACCCTGTCGCGGTGAAGGTCCTTAGGCTGCCAATCTTCTCCTCTCGCGAAGTCGCGGCCTCCTCGCGGCGCCGTTTGAGCTCAAGAACCATCCCCTCCAATCGTCCATGCTCCGCTGCGGCCGTAAGCTGTTCCTTCGCGATCTGCTGGAGCTTTTCGCCCACCTTCCCGAGGGCAGCTGTGATCTCGCCCAGCTTCGCCTGAAGCTCGGCAACTGACGCTCCGACGGTAGCCTTCAGCGCCTCGTACTTGGATCGCAGGCTGATAGCCTGGGCCTTCAGGCCGCGATATTCGGACTCCTTCCGTTCTCGAAATTCATTGGCCTCAGCGGCACGCTCGATGGCTTGCTCCCGGGCAGCCGCTGCGCTGGCCAAGGTATGGGCTGCGCTCCGAACCTCCGCTAGCGCCTCCGCATAAGCCGAGATATCCGCTAAAGCCGCATCGATCCCGCCGACTGAGGTGCTGACCCCGAGTTGCGCGGCCTGCTCGGCGAGGTCATCCTTGGCCTGATCCGCTTCCTCGGCTGCACTCTCCCAGACCTCGAATGCTTGTGTCCGCTTCTGCCGTGCCCGTTCCGCTTCCTCTTGCGCAGTCGCGACACGATTGTGCGCCGAGCCGAGCGCGCGTTCAAGCTGTATGGGATAGGCCGCACGTTCGGCCCGGACGTCTTCGGCTTTCCGGACGGCATCGGCGACCCGCTCCTCTGCAGCAGCGCGCTCACACTCCAGCTCCTCGGCGGAGGCACGCATGCTCGTGAGTAGGTCGCGCCGGTTGGCCTCCCGGGCACCGGCGCCTACGAACTCGGCCCGCTCTTTGGACCAAGAGCCACGAGCGGGGCCGGATCCCCAGCGCCCAGCCTCGTCCACCCACATGGCGGCACCTGATGTAACGCCCCACCCAATTCGGTCGAGGACGGCCATAACTGCGTCGGTACCGACAGCGTCGTCGGGGCCGGCGGCGGGTAACAGCACTGCTGACAGCGATGGACCCACTGCAGGGCCGTTCGGGCCGAGCACCACATCGCCATCGACCTGCACAGTGCCGTCTGGGAAAACCCAGGCATCGAGCAGCCCAGCCGACTGCAGGGCTGCCTCTATGCCCGCCCGATCGGTATCAGAAACAGAGTCGGCGAACTCTGTCAGCCGCCACAGCGGCGCGCCCTGGCGGGCCTCCCGGGTTCGATGATCCCGTCCTGGAGCTGACGGCGGCTCTGGATCACGTCCTTCCTCCAGAGCAGAAATCTGTGTGCGAACCTTGGCCAGCTCGTCGGCAAGCCGTGCCTCCTCGTGCTCGGCCGTGACCCGCTCCCGCCCGACCCGATCCAGCGCTTGGGTGGTGGCGGCCTCCACCACGGAACGGAGGGGTGATTCGCCCAACATACTCTTCGCCCAGCCCTCAGCGAGACCGGCGAGCTCCTCCGCATCCATATCCAGGACGGTGGTGGTAAGACCGTCGACGTAACCCTGGACGCCGTTGCTATAGGCGTGAACGGCTGTCTCAACCCTCTCGTGAGCGGCCCGCAGGTCTTCGGCACGCGATGCCAAGTCGGTTTCGGACGCATCGAGCAACTTCCGCTGTTGAGCGGCAGTCGTCTCGGCCTGCGCTGCCGCCTCCAGCAGGCGACGAACGTGCGTTACTTGCCCACGCCGCCGAGCCACAGCCCGGCGGGCAGCATCCGGATCGGCCGCGATCACGGCGTGCTCCGAATCCAGCCCTGCCGCAAGGGCCAGCTCAACTGCTGCCGCATCCTGCCGCTTGGCTTCGGTATCCGCTTCCTCGTGGCGACGAGCTGCAACGGTCTCGGTCTGACTCTCTCTCCGGGCCTTGATGGACGCCTGCTCTGCTTCGCTGCCGACGCCCGCGGCCCGGGACTCCATCTCTTTTGCGGCGCGCGAGGCCTGGTCCAGGCGGTCGGCATCGCGCATCTCCGGGCTTGCCCGCAGCGCCTGCTCCTGCCCCTGCAGGGAACTCTGCGATTCCTCGCTGTCTTTCTGCTGCACGGCTAGCTGCTGCACCTGGTCCACAGCGGCAGCCAAGTGCTCCTCGGCTTCGCGTAGGTCACGTCCGGCGTGCTCGTAGACCGAGTTGGCCAGCCGCACCGGCGTGGTGTGCCGCCGGGATGCCACCTTGGCGTAGAAGCGATAGTGCCGAAGGAAGCTTTCGGCCGCGGCGAGCGTCTCTTTGGCTTCCGCAATACCAGAGCGCTCCTCCTCCAGGGACCTGAATGACTCTGCGACGTCTGCGACCACGGCCTGGTCAAGCGGCGCGAGCGCCTCGGTGAGTGCCGCCGACAGCGCCTTTTCGTCAAGCTTCTTGGACAGCTGCGGCTGACGCAACTGGATCAGGAGGTCGATGAGGGCTGCGTACCGCTCCTCCCCCAACCCGAACAAAGTCTCGTCTACCGATCGCCGGTAGGCCTCCTGAGTGGTGTGGACTTGCCCGGACACGGTGGACGTCAGCTCGTCACGGAGACGTTCCTGGCTCAGCACAGTACGGTTCTGGTCCAGCAGGCGCAGGTCTCCAATCCGGCGCGTACTGATGAAGTACCATGTCTTGACGATGCCGCGGCCCGCAGCTGCCTTGAGACCGATACCCAGCGTCGTGAAGTGCTCCGTTCCGTCGGCGTCCACGCGCCCGAACTCGATCCACGAATAGCCGGTTCGCTCCGGGTTTCGATGGGCGCCGCCCAGTAGCAGGTTCCACTCCATACGCTTTTTGGGATCGGCGTCCGGCTCTACACGTCGCGGCGCGGTCGATCCGTCCAGCAGGAACGGTAGCGTCAGGGCCAGTACCTTTGACTTTCCGGTCCCGTTGTTGCCGCGCAGGAGCAGGCGCCCGTCGTGGAACCAGAACTGCTCGTCGTCGTAGTAGAACATGTCCACCAGACCGAGCCGCAGGGGCTGCCAGCGCTCGTTGCCGGGGCGGGGTAAGACGAGGCCTGACCCCACCCCGGGTGCGTGGGCCAGATCGATAGCTCCATGGAGGCTACTCATCGTGCTCTCCTCTCCGTGATGGTCGGGGTAGTCACAGCGAAACGCCGAAGTGCCGGCAGAGGGTTTGCGATTGCGCCTGGCCCCTGACCGGTAACCCGTACCAGTCCCAGACCCGCCAGACGGTCGAGTGCCTCGGCCACGATCGCGTTCTCCGCTCCCGGCTCCCGGGTCGTCTTGCGCCAATAGGTTGCATGGACCTCGGCGAGCTCTCGTACCCGTTGTCGAAGGGCCGCTACTTGGGCAGAGCCCGTGGCCGCCAAGTGCTCGGCCAGCAGCAGGGTGGCGTGCCCGTCGGTGCCCTGGTCCGGCATCCTCACGTCTGTGAGCTGGTCCTCCGGGTCCACCAGGGCGACACCTTCGGCGCGCAGCTCGGGCACCAGCCCGGTGGCCTCGGCCAGGCGGCGCGTCAACGGCGCCCGTTGGCTGATGAGGTAGCTGCGCTCATCGTCGGGCAGCTCGTCGTAGTAGACCACCGGATCACACAGCAGACGCCGCGTGATCGCGTGCCGCAGCCTTCTGGTGGACTCCTCTTCGGTATACGCCGGCGGTGGCTCGTGCAGGGCTGCCTCGATTCGGTCGATCGCCGGAACGGGACCTAGCGCGGAACCGACCAGACCGGGCCCGTGGACGGTAGACAGCATCGTGGCCAGCACCCGCCGATGGACGTCGTACAAGGCATCCCCGTCCGCCGACACGTACAACTCCTCGTCGCCGGCCACCCTGACGAGTACCCCATAGTTCAGCAGCAGCCGGATCGCCGCGACTAAGTCGGAGCGCTCTTCTCGACCGCGAAGGGTGAACTCCACCCCTTCCAGACCCGGCTGACGGGCGGAGAGCACGATCTCTTCGGCAAGACGGCCAAGCGAGATCTGCGGGTCGGACCGTTCCAGCACGGCCAGGGCCAGGCACAGCAGGATGTAGCGACGCCGGGTAAACGGCGGGTCGCCCCTCCGTGCGCGAGCCGGATGTCGCTCGGCGATGGCATTCGCCGAGGGGCCATGCGGGACGTACGACTTCAACAGACGCACCATCTCCGGTTCGACCATCAGGCGCCAGCCCGTCTCCCGGTCGAACCAGTCGCGCAGCCCGTCAGCGTGGCGCCGAGCCAGGCGGAACAGCTCGCCGTCGGCCTGGGCGCTCAAGGCACCGCGCATTAACAGCGCACGGAGTGCCCGAGTACGGCCATCCACCTCACGGGTCTCCAGCGCCGCCGAGACGCTCGGGGTCAGGTCTACCCAGCTCACGCGTACGCCTCCGCGGACAGCTCGGGGGCAGAACCTGCATCCGGGGCGTAAACAGCCGAAACGATGTCGACGAGATGATCCGGCCCGGACAGCTCCCCACCGGGCGTGGTGATCACAGCGGTCCCCATTCCCGGGGTTCGGGTGAGGGTGACGGTGAGCTCGCCGTCGGAAGTGTGGACCTGCGAGGTAGTTCCCTGCGGCCCCATGGCGGCCAGCGCATCACCGAGCAGACCGAGGAAGAGTTGGAAGGCCTCCGGGTCCAGATCGCCGAACGCAGACAGCGGCCGTGGCCCATTCGTCAGGATCCGGCGCCGCGCTGCTTCCGTCTGCTCGACTTCGAGCCGAGCGCGCTCGGCCAGCAGGTCCTTTGCCCCGGTCCGGTCCATAACCCGGACCGACTTGCCGCGGCGCTCGTACGATCCGCTCCTGCGCAGCTGGGGGCTAATCTCCAACGGCGGCGCTTCAGCCCACGGTGTGGTGTTCCCAAGCTCTGCCGAGGCCCAGGCGTCCTCGGTTGCGGCGGTGACACTCAAGTGCCGCACAGGTACCAGTCCGAAGGCCGAACGCCACAGCCGGTGACGATCCCCATCTGTTGGCAGTTCTGCGAACCATCTCGCCAGGGTGAGGAAATCCTGCGTACGATCGCTGCGGCCACCTGCGTTCTCGTGCAACGCACGCACCACGGCAAGCAGTGCAGGAATCGCCGCCCTCGCGCGTGCCCTCAGCAACTTGGACTCGCTCTCCCGTGAGGGCGTGCTGACGAACCAGTCGGTCAGGCCCGACCACTGCCGCAGCCAGACCTCCCTCGCACTCGTGAAGGCTAAATCGGACTCCCCCGGCGCGGCGTCGAGGGCCTCGCGCTCGGCGGCGGTTGCTGCCAGCAATTGAACTCCGCTTTGAGGGATACTGCCGAGCAGTTCGGCGATGGACGCCCCGCGAGTGAGCAGGTCATTGATGAAGCGCTCCAAATAGTCGATGAGCTGCTCCTTGTAAGCCAGGAAGGCATCTACGTCGGCGTTGTGGAGGTCGATGGTGCGCTGGATCGAACCCATAAATGCCACCGCGTTCTCGGCCAGCTCGGCGAAGCGTTCGCGCAGGCTGCGTAGAGTCTGATGGGTCAACGCCGCGTCCACGGGCTCGCCCCCGCTGTGAGCGGTGACGGTGTCGCGAAGATTGGTGAGCAGCACCACGATGTCCTCCAATGCCACCGATTGCAGCGCTCCCGTAGTGCCCAGTGCCACGTCATACTGCGCGAGCGCACGCTCGGCTGCCTCGCCCTGACGCGACATCTGATACAGCATCCGCCGCCGGTAGAAATCCGCCAGCGCCGTGACCCGGCTCGAGTCGGGAAAGGCAAGCAGGTTCGCCCAACCGGGCTGGGACAAGCGCTCCAAGGCCTCGCTGACCGTCTCCTCCTCGACGGACTCGCCGCCGTCGGCCCTGAGCGCCAGGCAAACCTGCTCCGGGCGAACATGAACCGTGAACCGTTCCTTCTCCGCCATCAACGCACGCATGACGCGCCGGTACAGGGGCGCGTTGGGCGTGCTGAGATAGGCAAAGGGGCCGTAGCTGCCTGACGTGCCAATGGCATCTGGGATCAAAGAATCTTGAGGATCCGTCATAGCAACAGATCCTTCCATGACGCACTGACATTCCTAGGTCTGTCAGGCGAAAACATGTCCATGTGGGATGCCGGCACAAAGAGCGAGCGTGCTCGCGACTCTTGGCCCTGTACGGGGGCCCAGGCCGTTTCAGGCGATGCCGAAGCCTTCGTATAACTCTCGGGCTATGCCAGCGACTCGTTGCTGGCAATGGCCAGGAAAATCCTGGCGCAGTGAGCGCGCCGTCCCCTGCACACCTTCCACAAGCCCGCGTGTTAGATCGCTGATCTTTACCTTGAACTTGAAGTCGGTGACTGTGACTGGCCAGGCCATGACCGCGCCATCACGGATTCGGGCGACTATCCAGGCACGGTCGGTCATGAAGTAGTAATCGGTTGCTGCCTCGACTTCAGGGGCAGCGCGCTGCATGACAGATACACCAAAGAGCGACCGCACATAGTCACTCGCCGACAGTCATCCTCGTCAGGCGCCGCTTCAATTCCCTGCGGCTCCCGCCTGCGCGACTCCACCATCCGCACAAGGCTGAACCAAAGGGAACCGCGCCCGTAACTCCGGCAAAAACGGTGGCGAACAAACCGATTGAGTTCCGAGAGGCTGCATCAAACACGGGCTACTGACTCTCTTGCGAGTTGTCCGTGCTCGCTCTTGCGGCCCGCTGTTCCCGAAGCTGGCGGATGCGTTCCGTCTGCCTCGCGTCCTTCGCTTCCCCATCTCGTGTCCAGACTTTGACTCCGCCTTGGAACTCAGACCAGCCTTTTTGGTTATCGCGAATGTCACGAAGCGCGCGGGCGGCATGATGGATGCCGAAAATCTCCGTGTAGATGCGGGACTTGTAGACATCTAGGTCTATGACGACATCGCTGTTTTGGTTGACGCCATCAATGCCTTGATAGGTCACCGTCCCCTTGTACATTGTCGGCAGATCATCTCGATTGGCCCGATCGGTGCCGGAATCAAAGAAGGTCCGCCACTCCTGTCCTGGAGCTAGGAACGAGATAACATCAGGCAGCTTGACCGGCTCATCCTCTCCCTCACCGTCGGTTCGGTTCAGGATTGGATCAAAGGACAGCCGGATGTCCCGACCGGCAGTCTGCCCGAAGTTTTTGACAACGAGGTCAAGGATATGAGGACCGACGGGGTTCTCTTCCAAGAAGGCAACTACATACGGCTGGGACTTCTCACGTTCCAGCTGTTTGGTCTGTCGGCGAGCTGATGCGGCCTCTCTCAACTGGTAGAACGCAACTACGCCAGCCCCGATAGCAATGAGCAACGTCAACGCCGTCGAAACCGCGGAAATCCAATCAGTCACGCTCGGCGCATCGTCCTTAACGGCGTCGATCAGCTGGCGGGCAAGGTCTGCCCATTGTTCGTCATTCACTTCGCTCCCCCCTGGATTGCTTTGCTTCTGCCCGTGGAACTCGCGGCTCAATCAATACCCGTTGAATGGCCCGTGGAGGTCGATTGGATCTTTTCATCACATCGCTTGGAAGTGGCGACCAATCGAAGTCATAGTCGGTCTCATCGAAGGGGTTGGCCACTGCCTTTGAGATCTGCCAGAGGGATCGGACAACGCTGATGCCGGCCTGCGCGATCGCGAGATTGGTTGCAGGATCGGAGTTGTCCGTGCGCAAGCTGAAGCCAGGCTCACTGTCCTTCTCGTCTATCCATTGCCGAGTCACGTACGTCACCGAGTGCGCATTGATGACCGGCACCTGTCGCTCCAGGTGTTCCGCAGTTGGAGCATCAGGAACTTCCTCGTTCGCTTCAAGCGTGATCAGGGAGCACACGAAGTCGGTCCGTGGGATGAATATCGCTCCATGTTTCAGTTGGTTGTTGCCCTGAGCTCCTGCGAATTTGCTGTCTGAATAGAAGGCCGCGAAGAAGTTCAGCCATTGCACCATGAACAAGACGTGCTTCATCGTCTGGTCCCTGTCACCGCCTGCCGCATTGATCAGGTTGGCAGGGAAGATCCGTCCTGGAACTGCAGTGAGTCCAGCGTTCGTTAGAAGCTCGTCAATCGGCTCTCTAAGGTCCTTGGGTCTTCTAATATCAAGCAGTGCTCGAACGGGACTTCGCCCTTCCCGTCGTTCCTTGGCGGCCACATAGAAGCGTAGAGCCGTTTCAATTACGTGTGTCATCAGCGCATATGACTCAACTGAGGCAAGGGTCATCTGGTCGAGGGTTCGACCCGTTGCAGTGTTGAAGTCCGCATCTTTCCCATAGATGACCCTGAACTGGTTATACAGCGAGGACTCATCGCTTTTCCGCCATGGGTCGACCGAAGTGTCGTCCAAATGGGCCGCTGCCATAATTGCCCACATGCGCCGCTCGAAGTACTCTGCAGGGTCGACTTGGAAGTAGTAGTCCGTGAGATCTGCTTCCATCGATTCTTCGGGATCGATTTGGGGCCGCGAGTCTCGGGGAATTTGGAAGATGTGGAGCGGTTCGATCATTCAATGAACCTAACCGATTTCACTCCGACACTGTTTGCGAACTGCAGTGGTATGTCCTAGATTTGACGCCTCGTCAAGAAACAGCACTCCGCGGTGTGGTATCGTCCGCGAGCAATAGCCCGCAGTCTAGGTACGGGCGGGGCACTACAGGCCTATAAGGCTTGGATGTTGCGTGCCCTGGTTTTCAGCTCGCACCGCCGACGAATCGGTTGACCGTGGAAAGAGCAATTTGATCTGCTCTTACAGGGGACGCCGAACTGAAACGACGAATTCCAAAAAGTCAAGCTTTGTCAACACTAAAAAGCCAAAAGGCCTTGACCTGCAGAAACACTGTGCCCGAGGTGGGACTCGAACTGCATTACAGCCCTTGAAAACACCGGGAACTCCTGAAAACACGGGCACTCCGAGCCAATCCGGTCGATGTACGCTCCAGTCCGAAGCCACATGTGTTGACAATGTCAACACACCTTTGAGGGCAGATTTTAAGACAAATGTGGCGCCTAGGAAATTCTCTTTTCCCGCGGCAGAATCGCCAAAATGATCAAGTGCCTTCCGCTGTAGAACATCACGTCCCGCACGCCGCATGGGTGACGCAATAGGATGACGTCGATTCCGTAGGGAATACTTCTCGCAGGGGCCAGCCGGCACCACAACATTCGTGCCGAAGATGAGGAGAGACCGATGGACGACCAGGAACCGAACCGCGCTGCCGATGACGCCGGGTCAGAAGGCACGCAGGCCCCTGACCCCGCGCTTCTGAACAAAATCAACTCGATCCTGAGCAGCCAGGCACTTTCGGCAGCTGCGCATGTCCGGAAGATGCGCGCCAAGAAGCCTAATCTCACGCCGGCAGCCGCCATAAATAAGCTCAACCGTCAACTTCTCGCGACCTCCACCGCTGCCGGTGCTGCATCTGGCGCCGCCGGAGCTGCCCCGGGCGTCGGAAAGGCAGTCAACGCTGCGATGACCCTCGGCGGACACGCAGTTTCGTTGCCGGCCGCACTCTTCTACATTCTCGCGGTGGCCGAAGTACACCAGGTCCCTCCTTCAGACATTGAACACCGCAGGAAACTTGCGCTGTCGATTCTCATCGACAAGAGCGCCACCTCAGCGATGCCAGGGTTCGCGAAAAAGACCAGCAGAAACTGGACACGAAAGGCGCTGGATGCCATCCCTGGTTCGGCCCTGAAGCCAATCAACAATCTTGTGCACAGAAATTTCATCACGAAGACCGGTCCGACAGGCACTATCGTGCTGGAAGTAGTCCTGCCATACGCACTGGGTGCTGCGATTGGCGCCACCTCTAGTTTCGCCACCACTTCGGCTGTCATCGGCGCCACCAGGCTGGCCTTTGGGCCTACGAAGGCTGAGTTCGATGATGAGGTACTCGAGGAGGATCCGATCACCGACTGATACGGTTCTTCTTTGCGCTTGCGGTAGTGGGACCACGGACGGGTTAGCTCGCCCCATGTTGTGGTTGACTCCGCCTGCAAGTTACGGACCATGCAAGGGTCGGAAGGCCGGCCCAACAGAGAAGCACATAATGGTGGCAACACTACGACCCCGCCCAACGACTCGAACACCCAGTGCCCTGTACGGACCACAACGTTCTCGGTCCTGCCGGAACACATCCGTGGCGGTAATGGTCCTGGCGAATTCCCAGGCCCGGTGGGCCGCGATACACGACCATTTCCGCTTGGACGAACCCGGAAGCGTTCCCATCCCCGGCTTTGCGGACCCTGATGGAGATGCGCCGCCGTTACGCAGCTTTCGTCGCGAACAGCCCTTTGAGGTGCTGGGCGGCCCCAACCATGCGGGCTTGGAACCGTGTTGGCGTTCCACCCATGCGGAGCTATCGGGCCGGTTAGCTGATCGTACGGCACGTCAGCCACAAGTGGATCGTGCGTCCGTCACGTGGATAGCTACGCAACTCGCCCCTCGACCAGTGCCAAATTCAGCAAACCGATGGGATTGTCCGACGCGCAACTGCCGATCTCAACCTCTGAGATAGTTGTGGCATGTCAGATACAGCAGTACCGCCCGCAGTCACCTGTAGAAACCAGGCTAACTGCGGCGTGCGGGTACATGTTGCGGGCAGTGTAGCTCACGTGAAATGCCTGCAGTCAGTGCTAAGAGCAAGACGAAGCGATACATCCATAGCAAGACTACGGACCCACAGAGAGCGAAACTTCGGCCATGACGCCACGAAGGTGAGGAGCAACAATGCCCTCGCGAAGTTGGTGCTCATCGAAATTTTCGATGCACGCTGCGTGATCTGCGGTGGCTTCCTTGGGGCGTCGCGCGGCACGAGCGAGAGCTCGATCGAGCAGTTGATCAAATCGGCAAGCGCCACAACGATCCTAATCGGCACAATCAACCTCGACCACATGCGTCCGGCTTCGGCGGATGGGCCCGACCACTTACTGAATTACGCCCCGGCGCATGAATCCTGCAACAAGGGACGGGGCAACCGCCCTCCAACGGATGAGCATCAGGCGCGCTTTCGGGAAGCCTGGCTCGGCTACGAGTCGAACGGACACTCACAGGTCCTGAGCCGAATGATCGTCGCCGCCCAGGACGTCGAGCTTAATCCGGCCCGCCACGTCTACATGAGCGGAGATACCGAGGAGGTCCGTACTGCAGTGGCGGCAGAACTCGCCGATGACCAGCTAGCGCTGAGGTTCGAGGTCCGACCGTGTTCGCGCGGCCACAACTTCCACGTGTACCCCAACGATCCGGACTTCTGCATCAATCGCGGCCCGGCACACCAGTGTCAGATGGATACCTGCCGTATCTTCTCGCGAGCAGACCACTGCTGGCTAGAAGGTGGGATGAAGCGCGACTCTACCTATCCCTTCACAGTGTTCGTAGATGGATTCGGACGCGGTCACTCTCTTGAGCTCGCCCGGTTTTTGGAAGCCTTCGTCGCCATCGACGAGGAAGCGTAGACCCTGCGACCACGCCGTTTATCTGAGACGTCCCGTGGCCATGAACGGACAAACCCGCGGCTACTTGCCCCCGCGCGCATTTTCCTGACCGCCTTTGGATGCCGCTTACACCCGAACTTTCCCCCACTTTTGGCTCTCAGAATCTGCAGGCAGCTGTAACGTCGCCCGCGGGTCATCTGAATCCGGGGGCTCGGCCGTCCCATCGGTACGCAGCCCCTCCGACAACGCAACTTTCGCGGTCAACGCAGGCACTGCCGCGCAACTGCTGGGCTGGGCCGCGCAGTGGCCCGAACGCGGATTCGCCATTGAGGGCACCAACGGCCTCGGCAGCCGAGTTGCCCAGATCCCTATTCGCCGCGGCCTCCACGTCGCCAAGGGCTTCAGCCGGCGAAGGCAGTCGTCCCACAGATGTCGGCGCCCGTCAGTACGCTTGAAGGGTGACTTCAAATGATCCGCTGCGCGAGACCAACTCCGTCCTCAACTCGGCCACGTCGACCGGTCTTGCCAGCGTGTGGGCAACGATGGACGCGTCGCCTCTCTTGGCGAAGCCCTTGATGTTTAACATGAGCTCCCTCATGCCCGATTACAACAAGATGATGTCGCCACTGCTTGCAGACATCTCGAAGACCGTGGCATCGGCGATAGAAATGGCATACCCGTCGGCCCAGCTGGCCGGCATCCAGAAGATGATCATCGACGCTTCCGGCGTGAATAACGTCGCGAAGATGTTCCTCGACTCCCACACCGAGATGATGCGCGGACTCTATCCTTCGCTCAACATGGTGGCTGGCTTGGGCTTGAAAGAGCAGTTCCAGTTGCCTGTTGCAGCACTTACCAAATCCTTGGCTGCATCCATTGACACCTCCTACATCAACGGCGTCCTGGCCGACGCCATCAGGTTCCGAGCCGAACTAGCTGAGCAGCATCTTGATGACCTGGCCGATGACTTTTTCGAGAATCACCCCGACCTCGCGGAATCCATCGAAGAGCTTCCCGCCCTATATGCGCTGTCTAAGACCGACCGAACGGTTGTGATCTGGTTCGTGCGGTTCGCAGTAATGATGGCAGTCACGTGCGTCATCTTGAACATCAACACGGAGTATCCCGACCTGGAAAAGATTGTCGCCGCACTTGGTCTCAGCGGAGGATGGGAAGCAGGTAAGAAGGCTGGCGAGTTCACCGGTAAGGCGTTGGATAACTTGCCGCGAGCTGAGGAGTATTAGCCCAAGCCGTCGATGGCGGACTGCGTCATAGCACCTAGCGCGTCAGCCGCACCGCCGGCTGTCCCAAGTGCAATGAGCTCCAAGGACTTGAAGAGAAGGTTCTTGATGCGGCTCTGCTTCGGCTCTGGAGCCGAGGCTTCTTCTTCAAGGTCCGCTATTACTTGTACGGCTTCATCGTGGCTGCCTTCGGGAACACCAAGGATCGGCAGCATCTGACGAAACGCAGTGGCAACCTTACGAGCCTCATCAACCTGCGCAGCAGTGAGGGTGTTGCTTTGCACGGCGCCAGGACTGTTGAGAGCGAAGTTCATCGAGTGGGAGTCACGGATGTTGAAGTTGTTGTTCACGATCATTCCTTCGGGCGTTGCTGCTGATCCGGCCGATTCTGTCAGTTCGACGATGTGGATGCCGCTGGCCGTGATCCTGGGTGACATGACCTTGCCATTTATTGGAGTCCAGGCCTGAATGTAGCCCTTGTCCTTCAACCACTTGGCCGTACGTGTGATCTCATCATGGGTGTAAGTAAGGCCTAGGTAGCTGCCCACGGGACCGTCCTTGAAGGACACAAAGTCTTTCGGTTCCTCCCCGGCGAGGTACTGATCGTAGAGCCAGTTGAGGAGTCCAGTTTTTAGTGACGAAGCTCGTTGGCGAGGGTTGCTCCGCTTCACCTGGTACTCCAAGGCAACATCAATGCCCTCCTGAGTTATGAGGATTTCGTCCACGCCGGCAGCACTCGCCTCAAAGTAGAGCCAGCCGGCAGCCATCAGTGCGGTGAAGTCACTGCGGAGTGCGGAGACATCAATCCCCCAGTCCTGTCCTTCGTTGTAGAGGCCAGCTGTCGGGATCTGGCGGCGGTTCCAACCTTCAGACAACCGATAGATCTCGGCAAGGAGATGCAGCTGCCGCAGCTTTGACGGGGACTTTGCAGCGATTTCTAGATCGAGCATTTACTTTGAGACACCTAACGTGCTTGGATCAGTACTTGATCCGAAGCCTACCTGTGGGGGCTGACATCTTTAGTCCCTTCTTAGGCCAGAACGAATTAGAGATACTTCGGGTCCTCGTCAGGTTCATCAAGCATCGTGAGCCGAAACTCAAATTCGATCTCGTTCTTCGTTGAAGTCGGTACCTCCAAAAGCTCTTGCTTGACCTCATCCGGTAATGACACGTCACTGTAGACGACATAATGAAAAGGATTTACGCGCTGCACATGTGCGCGGTCATAGGACCCTCGCGCGATTAGACTATTATTGATGATTTTCTCGAAGCGGGACTGCCGGCTACTCATCTCCTCTGAGAAGCTCCCGTACGCCAGGCTTCCCTTCCGCTCTAGAATTTCATCAATCCCGTCTATAGCTGCGTTTGCTGCTGACCTATGGGCTTCCGTCAGAGTCAATACCGATTGATGGATGTCTTCGAGCTTGCGCTGTCCAGGCGACATCTCGGACTTATAAGCGTAGGTGTTGGAAGCTACATGCTCAATTAGGCGTTCAAGTTTAGGCCATTGCGTTTCAAACGATTCGTCAAGAACTTGCTCGTTAACTGGGCTATCACGTGCTGCATTAAGAGAGGTGACAAGCTTCTGAGCCTCAGACTTACGAGTTGCTGGGCTGGTAAGTGTCCGCGACTGAAAGTTTTTCAGTGGGCTATTGACTGCACTACGCTCGATATCAATGAGTAACGGCACAACGTTCGTGGATGAATCCAGAGACTTCCACAGCACACCAGCTTCGTAATTAACCCAGGGTTTCGCTTGGTTTTCGGCCGTTGTACAGATGATGCCGTAGCGCGTATCGAGTAGCTGCGTGTGAATTGACTCCATAGACATGGTTCCTGAGTCGATGTCCGCATCGCTCACCCAGGGCTGAAGATCGTGGATCACGAATGGAAGCCAGCTCTTCAGTCCAAGCGCAAAGTCCTTTGACTTCTCGCCCGACCAACTTATAAAGACCTTCAAGAAACTGCCCCATCGTCGTCATGAATGCTCAGGTAAGCGTACCAACGCAGCTCATTGACACTCTGTGGGTCTATAGCAAAGCCGGTGGCAGGGTCGTAGGTACAAACTGGCTCGCTCGCCCAGCGCTCAATAGACGCAGCCCCACCATCTTTTGGTGCATCGGCTGGGGCAGGCAAGCAGCCTTCATCGTGTATTTCCACCTCACAATCATCACGTATGACGACTATCTCAGCTCGAGAAGGCTCGCCGGCTAACCCTCGTGGGACTGTCCGATAAACGGTGTGTGGGTCCGGCCGGTCAACCGACTCATCTGAGCAAGGCAGCAGTGTTTTGGAAAACTGTTGTTTTTCGAGGCATCCAAGCGCTTGGGTTCTTGCCTCTGTGGTGCCCAGCGCGCGTAGGCGAGGTGGCGCACGAGCGTGATGCTCTCGGTCTCGCCGACACGGCCGGCGAGGGAGGGTGCCGCAGTTGGGGCGTGATGCGACAACAATGCCACTGCCGGTCTGCGTCTATGGGATCAGCGTTGTCTGCGAGCTACCGGCATCGGTTGCGGATGTCCGCTTCGCTGGTTGCTCCAATTGTCGCGAGGTGAGTGAGTGCCATAGCCGGATCACCGATGTAAGGGCGGGCGGCGGCAATCCCACGAGTCTTGGAATCGTATGAGTTCCTGTCCCGAGCCCAGCGGATATCAAGAACCAGGAAGTCTCAGACATGTACTCCCGGCTTCAGCTTCCCACGTTCCCTGGCTGCCACGAGCTGACTCGTGACAAGCTTCTTCTATGTGCGATATGGATCGATAGGAGTTAGCTGGCAGTCCGGTGGCTGGCGCGGGCGGCCTACACTATTGATTTCGGTCCATACTGGGACCATTTAGCCAAGTGATGCTCTCCGTCGATCCTTCGGATGGTCCCCGACTGGGAACGCATGACGATGGAGTGCGTCGTGATTTTCGATTGTTGGTATCTGACGCCCCTGAGCAGGTCGCCGTCGGTGATGCCGGTGGCAGCGAAATAGCAGTTGTCGCTGCGGACAAGATCGCTTGTCGTCAGTATTCTGGACGTGTCATGGCCAGCTTCGACGGCTTTGGCATGTTCTTCGTCGTCCGTGGGCGCTAGCCTGCCCTGAATGACCCCTCCCAATGTCTTCAATGCACATGCGGTGACGATTCCCTCCGGGGTGCCTCCAGTGCCCATCATGGCGTCGACGCCTGTGCCGGGTACGCAGGCCGCGATCGCGGCCGCGACATCGCCGTCGAGAATGAACTTCGTTCTGGCGCCCGCGGCCCTAATGTCCTCCACTAGGCGGGCGTGCCGCTCACGCTCCAGAACAGCGACGGTGAGCTGGTTAACGCTGACTCCTTTGGCTTTGGCGATGAGATGCAGGTTTTGACGGACAGGCAGTCGAAGGTCTACGAACTCAGCAGCCTCCAGGCCGGTGACCAGCTTCTCCATGTAGAAGACCGCGGAAGGGTCGAACATCGCTCCTCGTTCAGTGACAGCCAAAACGGCCAGTGCGTTGTTCATTCCTAGCGCCGCCAACCTAGTGCCGTCAATCGGGTCCACGGCCACGTCGCAGGCTGCTCCACTGCCGTCACCGACGTTCTCTCCGTTGTAGAGCATAGGGGCTTCGTCCTTCTCCCCTTCGCCGATGACGACCGTGCCGTGAAACCTGACGGTGGAAAGGAGGGAACGCATCGCATCGACGGCGGCACCGTCGGCAGCGTTCTTGTCACCTATGCCAACCCATTGGCCCGCGGCGATGGCTGCCGCTTCCGTGACGCGGACTAGCTCAAGCCCTAGGCTGCGGTCAATTGTTCCGGCGTCGAGCTCTGTGGTGATCGTGGACATGCTGTCTCCTGTGGTGTGTTGAGGCGGTAAGACGGAGGCAATTTTCGGACGGACCGGATTGTCACCCGGTCAGTTGACCTGACATTGTCTCGTCGTAGCCCAGCAATGTCTTGGCGGCGGCGTGCTGCTCCACGATCTGGGCTTCCAGGGCGACTGCGGGCAGCTCGGCCACTGAGACCTGCCAAGAAGGAAATGAGCCCGTCAAGGCAACGGCGGCCTGCATTGCAGCTCCCTTTGTTACGTACTCGTCGAATTCGGGCACAACGACGGGTATGTCCACCATCTGGTTGAGGATTCTTTGCACGGCGGGACTCTCCGCGGCGCCGCCGATGAGAAGCAGCCTGCCGGCGTTGACGTTGCAATCCCGGAGGGTGTCGAGCATTGCTACTTGGCTGGCCAGAGTGCCCTCGATGACTGCGCGTGCGAAATTGGGGCGGTTGAAATTCGTCAGGGACGCACCGTGGAGCGAACCGCGGGCATTGGGCAGGTCAGGGGTTCGCTCACCTTCGAAGTAGGGCAACAAGGTCAGTCCGTTTGCCCCGGGGGCGGCTTGCAGCGCCAAGTTGGACAGTTCCGTGTAGTTGCAGCCCAGCAGTGCTGCGCCCAGGTCGAAGTTGCGTGCCGCGTTCAGGGTGGCGACCAGGGGCAGGTGGGCGCCTGTGGCGTCGGCGTAGCTGCAGACGTACCCGGCGTAGTCATGGACTGGTGTTGCCGATTTGGCGTAAACAACGCCTGACGTGCCGAGGGAGAGCACTGCGTCTCCCTCCGCAAGTCCGAGGGCAAGTGCGGCGGCTGCGTTGTCGCCGCTGCCGATGCCTATGGGAATGCCTGCAGGGATGCCCGGGATCCCTGCGCCGGTCACTCCTGCCTTGTCCATTGGGCCAAGAACGTGAGGCAGGACGGCGGTTTTGCCGAATGCGTGCTCAAAAAGATCCATGCAGTATTCGCCAGTTTCACCGGACCAGTACGCAGTGCCGCTGGCCTCGGACCGGTCGGTGATGAGCTCGTCGACGCCGCCGGTTCCCGGGCCGAAACCCATCAGACGCCAGGTCAGCCAGTCATGGACGACGGCTACTGCAGCCGTCCGACCCGCGGCTTCCGGGTTTGTGTCCCGCAGCCAGCGCACTTTCGTGACGGTGTCGGAAAGCGTCAGCGGCAGGCCGGTGCGACGGATCCATTCATCCCGGCCAAGTTCGTTGTTCAGGTCGACCATCTGAGAGTGGGACGCGGTGTCATTCCACAGAGGTGAATCGCAGACGACGGCGCCGCCCGCGTCGAGGAACACCGGCGTGTGCTGTTGTCCGCTGACGGAGATGCCGACAACGTCGTCCAGTCCGCCGGCGCGTCGCACCGCGGTGAGCAGTGCTTTCCACCAGGCATCGGGGTGGACGATGGTTTCTGGCGGATGCGAGGCTTTGCCTTCACGGACCCGCATTCCGGTGGCAAGGTCCCTCACGGTGACCTTGCAGGTCTGGGTGGACGAATCAACTCCTGCAACCAGCATCATTGCTGCCCTCCTAGACCTTGGTCGCTCGTTCCGGCATTCACGCTGGAACTCCTTTCAAGTACTCCCACTGTGGTTGGATCTCGGCATACCACTCGCCCAGGCGGGCATGTTGGCGGTCGTTGACGAGCACGTCTTCGGGTTGGCGGGAGTCCCAGTCGCAAGAGACGTCGGAGGCCAGCGCCTGTGCTCCTCTGGAAACGACTTCGTTGAGCCGTGAGACGCTCAGCGGTGTTCCCAACAAATCTGCCTTCAGTTGCAACCACAGCGGGTTGAGGCTGGCAGGACCGATGACCTTTATGCGATCCGGTTGGGTGGGGAAAAGCCTGAGGACGTCCTGGAACTGCAAAGCCATGCCCAAGAAACACCCGAGAACGACGTCCTCGGAGCTGGTGTCGGTCCGTAGGCCGGCGATGACTCCACGCGCGGAGGCGCGTTTCGTCGGTGGCGGGCTTCCCCGAAACTGAGGCAGGACCAACGGGGCGGCATCCAGGTCCACCTGTCCTGCGACGTATCGTTCGTGCACGGTGCTGATGCACCCGGCCAGCTGGTCCGCGGTCATTCCGAGCATGCTCTGCAGCGTGGCGAATGCCGAGCCGCCAGTAGGTATTGACGCAAACAACGTGTAGTCGGCTCCGGTGCAGGAAAGCCCGTTCGCCAGCTTGTTTTCAGCTGAGGACTCATCAAGGCTGGGCGCATCACGGAGGAACAGCAATCCTTCCGTGGTCCCGGTTGAGTTCAGCAGCTCTCCGTGTTGGAGGCCGGCTCCGACAGCACCGACCATGTGGTCATGGCCGGCCACATGGACGCGTACGTCGCCGGGGAGGCCGGTTTCACCGGCAAAGTCGCCAGTGATGGGCGATCCGTCCAGGGCGCTGCGCAGCTCAGGGAAAATTCCGACATCGAGGCCGACTAGCGCACAGGCCTCGGCCGACCATTTGCCCACCCTCAGATCCAAGGCCATCGTGCGGCTCGCCAAGGAGTATTCTGACCAGCGCTGACCTGCCATTATCGCGGCCAGATACTCGGCAATATTGAGCCACTGAGCATCGTCTCCGGCATCCCCGACCCTCCCGGCGGCCCAAGCCACCTTCGACAACCCGTAATTGGCGTTGACCGGCAGCCCGGTGATCCGGTAGATCAGCGCACGGTCGGCCGCATTCAACGGCGCAAGGTAGTCGGCCCCCCGATGGTCGTGCCAAAGAATCATCGGGGACGCGAGCGAGAGGTCCGGGCGGACGAGCCCGCCGGACTCTCCAACGCCGGTGATGGCTACCCTCTTCACGGTGGCCCGTGCCGATGGATCCAGACCGCGAATGAACTCGGTGATGCCGTTCGTCACGGATCTCAGGTCGTAAATCTCTCCCCAGGCGTCCTGGACGGTAGGCGTGGTGTGGCGCGCGGAGGCCATCAGCCCCCCGCCGTCGCCGAACATGCATAGTTTGATGCTGGTCGTTCCAACGTCGACCGTGATTGTGGGTAGCACCGTTTGTTCCTCGCTATGCCACAGACGGGTTAAGGGTGCGGATGCGAGCCTCAACAACATCTGTAATAGCGGAGACGGCGTCCATGGAGACGCGAATGAGGGAGTTCTCGTTGGGGTTGGCCGCATAGGCTTCACCGAACGACCGGATCATGGCGCTGCGGAGGTCGGCCGCGACGTTCACCTTGACCACGCCGAATTCGTGCAAGCGCCCGAGCTGCTCGGACGGCAGCCCGGAAGCGCCATGGATGACCAGAGGGACGGGGCTTTCGGCCTGCACCTTGGCCAGCAGGTCGAAGTTGATGCGGGCCTTCGGGGCGTAGCCATGTTGGTTGCCGACCGAGACTGCGAGCATGTCGCAGCCCACGGACTCGACAAAGTGCTTCACCTGGTCCGGGTTGGTGTAACTGGCGTGTTCGGGAGCGACATCGTCCTCTTTGCCGCCGATGCTGCCAAGTTCCGCCTCAAGCGACACACCTGGAGGGCACATCTCCCGGGCCCGGGTGGAGACCCTGATGTTCTCCTCGTACGGGTACTCCGAGTAGTCAATCATTATCGACGTGAACTGCGCGGCAAGGGCGCCTTCAACGGATTCGAGAGACTTGCCGTGATCCAGGTGCAATGCGACCGGCACGTCGCAGGTCGCCAACCGGCGGGTCACCATGTCGTAGATGTACTCGTAGCCGGAGAGTGCCACGTTCGTCGGAGCCACCTGAATAAACGTCGGGACACCCGCGCGTTCAATCGCCGCGATGATGCCCATCGTTGTCTCGATGTTGGTGGTGTTGAACGAACCAGCCACGAGCCCCCGGGACGTGCATTCCTTGATGATGTCCATGCCACTGACCAAAGCCATTGTGAGTCCTTTCCAAACCCGCCGCCGCGTCTAGGCGGCGACAGGGACACGAGCGATGCGCCTGATCCGGCGGCCGTGCCTACGTATGAATCTGAGAGAAACGGCCTCGCGAACGCCAAGCTGTTCCGTCAATCACAATAAACCGTCATGTACATATTGTCGAGCCTGTACGTACAGTAGACCCTTGGTGTCAGAGTTCACCGACGTGAGCCGGATTACCGAGCGCTGTGACGAAAGCCCAAGGGATATTGACCGCTATCACCCTCGGCCCTATGCTATAGACAGTCCAGCCGATACGCCCTGTACGTACAAGCTCGATAACCAGTGTTGTTTATCCAGGAAGGTTTAAGATGCAAATCGGACCCCAGCGCACCAAGGCAGCCGCCCGGGTGCTAGCAGTAACTGCGGCGGGAGCGCTCCTCGCGGGCTCGTTCACCGCCTGCTCGACAGACAATAAGGGCGCTACCCCCGGCGGTGAGGTCACCATCAACGTGGCCCTCGCCGCCAACCCCCAGATGAAGACCGCCGAATCCCTTATCAGTGACTTTGAACAGAAGAACCCGGGAATCAAGGTTAAGTTCACGACGCTGCCCGAGAACGATCTCCGCCCCGCAGTCACCAAGGACGTCGCCACCAAAGCCGGCCAGTTCGACGTGGCCATGATGGGCAGCTACGAGGTCCCGATCTGGGCGAAGAACAACTGGATCATCCCGCTCGAGGACTACGCCACCAAGGACACTGCGTGGAAGAAGGATGACCTTCTGCAGCCCATCAAGGACATCGTCTCCTCCGACGGAAAGCTCTACGGTGCTCCGTTCTACGGGTCATCCTCATTCCTGTTCTACCGCAAGGACCTCGCCCAAAAGGCCGGGGTCACGATCTCCCAGACCCCGACCTGGGAAGAAGTTGCAGCAGCAGCGGCGAAGATGGATGACAAGGCCAACGGGACGTCCGGCATCTGCCTCCGCGGCCTGCCGGGCTGGGGCCAGAACCTGGCATCACTGACTACCGTCATCAACACCTTTGGTGGTCGCTGGTTCGACGAACAATGGCAACCGCAGCTGACCTCACCCGAAACCACAAAGGCCGTGCAGTTCTACGTTGACCTTCTCCGTGAACACGGGCAGGCCGACGCCGCCAAGGACGGCTGGGAGGGCTGCCTCCAGAAGATGAGCCAGGGAACGACGGCCATGTGGTACGACGATACGGTCTTCGCCGGATCAGTCCTCAACCAGGCCACGCCCGCCGTCAAGGAAAACCTCGGTTTTGCGATGGCACCAACCGGACCGGCCAACATCAAATCCGGCTGGCTGTGGTCCTGGGGCCTGGGCATCACCTCGAGCAGCAAGAACCCCGACGCGGCCTGGAAGTTCATTTCATGGGTGACTAGCCCTGAATACATCAAGCTCGCCGGGCAGAAGTCCGGCTGGGACTCCATCCCGCCGGGATCGCGTACCTCGACCTACGAGCTGCCGGAGTACAAGAAGGCAACGGCCGCTTACGCTGACCTGACGCTGGACTCCATCAACGCCGCGAACCCGAATCAGCCGACCAAGGACAAGGTCCCCTACTCCGGCGTCCAATACGTCCAGATCCCGGAGTTCGTTGACATCGGAGACTTCGTCTCACAGCAGGTCGCAGGCGCCATCAGTGGCACGCAAACCGTAGAAGAGGCCCTGAAGAAGAGCCAGGACTACGCCACGAACGCGGTCAAGACCGCGGGCTATCTCAAGTAGGACACCCGTGGTGTCCGTGGGAACCGTCGCTGGTTCCCACGGACATCGCTAGCTACGATCGGACCCCCAATTGGCTAAGACCATCACCGCACCCCGGCCCCCGGCGCTCGTCCGCGAGCTCACCCAGGCCGAACGCTGGAAGATCCGCGGCCCGCTTCTGCCGGCCCTCATCTTTACCATCCTCCTCACCCAGCTCCCGTTCCTGCTGACCCTGATCTACAGCTTCCAGAGCTGGAGCCTGCTAAGTAACAAACCTGCACAGTTCAACGGCGGAGCGAACTACCTCAAAACCGTCCAAGACGAAATCTTCTGGCGTTCTATCGGGAATACGGGAGTAATGACCGGCGTCTCCACCGTCGCCTGCATCGTGATTGGCCTGCTCCTGGCGCTGCTTCTCAACCACACCTTCCCGGGGCGCGGGATCGCCCGAACCTTGGCCATCACCCCGTTCTTCGTGATGCCGGTAGCAGTCACACTGTTCTGGCGCTCCGCCATGTTTGACCCCGGCTTCGGGCTTCTGGGCTGGTTCTCGCGCCTGATAGGGCTGCCCGCGGTTTCATGGCTCAGCGAATACCCCATGGCGGCACTGATCATCCTGTTGACCTGGCGGTTCACCCCGTTTGCCATGCTTATCCTTATTGCCGGACTCCAGTCGGCACCGCAGGAACAACTGGAAGCAGCCCGGGTGGACGGCGCCGGGCCGCTGCGCCAGTTCCGCTTCATTCTAATTCCGCACCTGCGCCCCTACATCGAGCTGGCCGCATTGCTCCTGGCCATGAACCTCATCCAAACCTTCGGCGAAATCGCCCTGCTCACCGCCGGCGGCCCGGCATTCGGGACCACCAACATCACCTATTACATCTACCTGAAGGGCTTCAACGCGTTCGACTTCGGCACCGCGTCAGCCCTCGGCATCGCGGCGCTGCTGATCACTATCGCCCTCGTACTGCCGGCGCTGCGCCTGCTCTCGGGCATCTTCCAGAAAGAAGGACGTCGATGACCGCCACCACCAGCCTCCCCCCGGCAGAGGTCCGGGCGCGCAATCATGTAGTGATCCGCCGCAGGAAACCGACCAAGCAGATCAAGAATGTTCTGATGGGAGTGGGTGGATGGTTGGGAAGCCTCATACTGTTCCTACCGATCGCCTACATGCTCCTGAAAAGCTTCCAGACGGAGAGCGATGCCGCTGCGGCAACGCCGAAGGTCTTCTTCAGCCCGACCATGGAGAACTACCAGGATGTCTTCTCGGCCGGCTTCTGGCCCTACGCCATCAACTCCCTGATCGTAGTGCTGGCGTCGACGCTGGTTGTCTTGGTCCTCGCTGTGCCCGCGGCCTATGCCCTCTCGATCCGACCCGTCGAGAAGGCCCAGGACGGCCTGTTCTTCTTCATCTCCACCAAGATGATGCCGATGGCCGCTGCAATCATCCCGGTGTATGTCATAGCAACCGCCCTGGGTGTGCTGAACACCCTCGGAATTCTCATCGTGATGCACATCGGCATGAACCTGCCACTGGCGATCTGGATGATCCGGTCGTTCATGCAGGAAATCCCGGAGGAAATCCTTGAGGCCGCTTCCGTTGACGGGGCTTCCAGGTGGCGGGCTGCCCGGTCGATCATCCTGCCCCTGGTTCGTCCCGGCCTGGCATCCACAGCGCTGCTGTGTGCTGTCTTCTCCTGGAACGAATACTTCTTCGCCGTGAACCTGACAAACTCCACTTCCACCCTTCCGTTGTTCCTGCAAAAGTTCCTCAGCTTCGGCGAGCTCTATACGGCCCACGTCGCGGCCGCCGCGACACTACTGAGTATCCCCGTCATCATCGCGGGGTGGATGGCGCAGAAGTCCCTCGTCCGCGGCCTGCTCTTCGGCGCCGTGAAGTAGGAATGGACCACGCTCGTCCTGCTTGAAACAGCACGAACTTCCCGAGGCGCCACAAGAAAGGCCTCCGCATGCGGGGGCCTTTCTTGTGCCTTACCGCAACCCGCCGGACCGTCGACGGAGATCTGATGACCAAGAGTCAGACCGTGACAGGGCTCTCATTCAGGAGAAAACTCAGATTTTGTACGTACAGTACGCTTCGTCTAGACATTTTAGGTTGGCCTGTCGTATTCTTGTGACCCAGTAGACTCCCGCTCCGATTGTTCGGAGCCGGACAAAACTCTCACGGTCGAGGATCGCCCTCTGCCGTAACCAAGCAGAGAGGAGCGCAGATGCGCGCAGTAATTTTGGACGGGACTGGATCAGTCGAGGTTGCCGAGATCGAGGACCCGGTCGCTGGAGCTGGCGAGGTCGTCATTGCCCCCGAAGCCGTAGGCATTTGCGGAACCGACATCCACCTCGCCTCCGGCGACTACCCCACCGGCACCTTCCCCGTCGTCCCCGGGCACGAATTCGCCGGCACCATCGTCCAGGTTGGTTCCGACGTCAGCGGTTTCAAAGTCGGCGACCGGGTCTGCGTCGACCCGAACGTGGCCTGTGGAACCTGTGACCAGTGCCAGGCCGGTGCGACAAACCTTTGTCGGAACCTGGTGCCCATCGGAGTCACCAGCAACGGTGCCGTCGCGGAACTAGTCAAAGTCCCAACGTCAGTGGTTTTCGCCCTGCCCGACGGCATCGACTGGACGACCGCGGCACTCATTGAACCGCTGGCCTGCGTACTGCACGCCTTGGGCCGAGTTGCGCCGGTCACCGGCAAGCGCGTCCTGATCTACGGTGCAGGCTCCATCGGACTCCTCGCCGCCGCCCTCGTCAAGGCACGTGGCGCAACCAGCATCGACATCGTCGAACCCAGCCCTGTGCGGCGGGAAGCAGCCCTGGAATTCGGTGCAGACAACGCCTACTCCCCAGGGGAACGACCCACCGAACGCGACATTGACTTGGTTATCGAAGCCAGCGGCCACCCCTCCGCCGTTTCGGAGGCCATCGCCAAACTCGCCGAACGGGGCACCCTGCTGCAGATGGGCGTAGTCAGCCCCGCCGCCAGCATCAACCTCTTCCCCTACGACCTCTTCGACCGGGAACTGTCCTTCATCGGCTCACAGTCCCTCGCAACGTCTTACCCGGCAGCGATCGAGGCCATCCAGGAACTCCCGGAAATTGCATCCCGTATGGTGACCCACACCTTCGGGCTCGAAGACTACGCCGCGGCCCTCGAAGCGGCACACTCCGAATCCGCCCGGAAAGTCCACATCCAGCCTCAGCGCTAAGCCCGCCTCCCTCCCTTTCACGAAAGTACTCACTTGATGTCTGCACAATTCGCTGCAAACAGCACCACCCGCCCGCCTGTCTTGGACCGGCTCGGGCTGCCCCGCCCCCTGGTCTGGGGATTCGTCGGGCTCCTGCTCTTCATGATCGGCGACGGCGTCGAATCCGGCTACATTGCACCGTTCCTGGCCTCAAACGGCGCCGGCACCGAAACTAATGCCGCCGTGATCATTACCGCCTACGGCCTGATCGTCACCCTAGGATCCTGGCTCGCGGGAGCGCTCTCTGACGTCCTGGGACCCCGCAAAGTCATGCTCGTCGGCCTGGTCATCTGGGCTGTCTTTGAGGTGCTGTTCCTGGCCGTCGCGGTCCCCTCCCAGAACTTCACACTGATCCTGCTCACCTACGGCATCCGGGGCTTCGGCTACCCGATGTTCGCCTACGGATTCCTGGTCTGGATTCTGGCCGGAAGCCCGGCAAACCGGCTTGGTTCGGCGGTGGGCTGGTTCTACTTCGCCTTCACCGGAGGACTTCCCACCCTGGGCTCCCTGCTGGCCAGCGGCACCGAACCCCTCATCGGTGAATACATGACCCTGTGGATCTCCCTGGTCACCGTCATCGCCGGCGGCATCATCTGCCTCGTCGGGATCCGCAACGCAAAGGGCGGTGCCCGCTTGGCGGCTCCCGGTGTTACGGTCCGCCAGAGCATCATCAACAGTGTTTCCATCGCGGTAAAGATTCCCCGCGTCGGCCTGGGCTGCCTGATCCGCGTCGTCAACACCGCCCCCCAATTCGGATTCCTGGTCTTCCTTCCGACGGTCTTCGGCACCCAGCTTGGGTTCGGCACGGCCGGCTGGCTGCAGCTGATCTTCACCATGGGCTTCGCGAACATTTTCGCCAACCTGTTCTTCGGCGTCCTCAGCGACAAGCTCGGCTGGCACCGCACGCTGCGCTGGTTTGGTTGCATCGGCTCGGCCGTCAGCTCCTTGTGCTTCTACTTCGTTCCGCAGATGACCGGCTCTCATTACTGGGTCGCCGTTGCCTGCGCCGCCTTCTACGGGGTAACTCTGGCCGGCTTCACGCCCATCTCGGTGCTGATGTCCCTGATGGCTCCGGGGCAGAAGGGCAACGCGGTAGCCCTGCTGAACCTGGGCGCCGGCGCGGCGACTTTCGTCGGGCCACTGATTGTCGCTATCTTCCTGGGCCTCATCGGTCCCGGAGGCGTCACGATCATCTTCTCAGGGCTGTATGTCGCAGCAGGTGTGGCCGTGCGGTGGCTTCGCATTCCGGCGGAGGCGCAAGCCGACAATAGCCAAGCTTCTGCATCCGAGCTCGTATCGGCATAACCGCAATTACTCCAATATGGAAAGAGCCTCCTTTTCACTCATGAAACGGAGGCTTTTTCCATGGTTGCCTAGCGGCCGGAACTGAGATCCAGGCTGCTGACATTCACCTCGAGGGGCACGATTTCACTGCGTACCCACGTCTCGTAAACGTCGAAGCGCTCCCCCGCCCTCGTCCAGGACGTGGAGTGAATCTTCAGCAGAGGGGAAGCATCCGTGACATTGAGCGCTTGCGCAATTTCCGGAGTCGGGTTGACCGCCCGGATGGTCCTGTTGGCGCCGCCAAGGCCATACCCGGCGCCGGTCAGCAACGCCGAAAGGGAAGCATGCCCCGCGAGGACGTCCTGCGCCCCAGCGATCACCGGCGCGACCGGCGGCGGACTGTAATTGACGCTGTACACCGCAGGGGTACCATCGACGGAGCGCACACGGACCAATTCAAAGCCCCTGGTCCCCTCAGGAACCTCCAAGGCGCGGCAGGCGCTCTCGGGCAGGACCACCGGCCCGGAACGCAGCACCTGAGTCGTGACAGGCCTGTTCTGGTGACTCAACGCGTTCTCCAGGAATCCCTGTTCACCCTGAATCACCCAGCCGCGATCAGCCGACGGCTCGCTGGCGAAGACCCCACGCCCCGGAATACGGTGGGCCAGCCCCCTTGATTCCAGCAGCTTTAGGGCTTGGCGCACCGTCGCCCTGGACAGTCCAAATTCGGTGCAGAGTTCATTCTCGCTCGGCAACCGCTCACCAGACTCGATGCTCTTAGCAGTGATCCGGTGCTCCAGGACGTCGAATAATTGGCGATAGTACGGTGTTGGGGACTGGCGGTCGATCGCCTCAGCAGCTGCTACGGACACGAGGCCCTCCTTCGTTGAGGTGTGCGGGGAGTGACATTGTCCACCCCATTATAGACGGACCGTACAGTACAGTCAGCTAAGCGTGTGGTCCGATTCCCCGTCGGAGCTATTTGCACGGTTACATTCGGGCTTGACTGGTTCGAGCAAGCCCGAATAAGGTGGACTTTGCTGTCCAGACTGTACATACAATACGAACGAAGTAGATCGAACACAGATTGGACGACGTAAATACAAGAAAGCTGTTCGACAGCAGCGTGGCTCGTCTACAGAAAGCAGGCTTCAATGTCCATGGAATACCGTATGCGCCGCACGCTCCCGAGCGACCGCGCCGCAATCATCATGCCCGTCGACCACGGCCTGATTTTTAAGCGCATTGAGGGTCTTGAAACCCCCGCAGCTCCATTTGCTGCCTGGGCTGACCAAGGTGTCACCGGCTTCATGATGACCCCGGGACAGGTCAAGCAGACCGAGGCCTTCTTCGCCCGTAATTCCCATCTGAGCAGAGTCATGGCCATCGACACCTACTATGACTTCCGGGAGATGGACGGACAGGGTTCCCATGGCCTGATCACTACGGTTGAGGACGCCATCAGAATGGGTGTTGACGCCGTGAAGATGCTGTTCCCATGGAACATGTCCAACGCTGAAAGGACCGCCCTCTGCACGCGCGTGGGAAAGGTCGTGTCCGCCTGCGACCGCTGGGACATCCCCCTGGTTCTTGAACCGGTGCTAATAGGGGCCCCGCGTTCGGAGGAGGTCATCGCTGAGGAAGAACAGGTTGCACGTATCGCCTATGATCTTGGTGCCCACATCATCAAGATTGCGTTTCCCGGCAAAGAACGCACCAAACGCCTCGTCGACGAACTCGGCGTGCCGTTGGTGATCGCTGGAGGCCCGCTCGCTGGCGAGCCTGCGGATACCATCGAGGCGGTGGCGGAAACCATCCGGGCAGGGGCTCGTGGAGTGATCGTGGGCCGGAACATCTGGCAGCGTGAACGCGTCATCGCCGAGGAGACCCTCGCGGAGATTGCTTCCCTGACCCAAGGTGTTTCCTTCAACGACTAGGGACCGGCAATCTTTACACCGCATAGATCAAGGGATGGCGAAATATGGGCGGAATGAGCGAACAGACAGAGGTCGTGTGTGGCATCGACATCGGCAGCACGAACCTAAAAGTCGTCGTACTTGACCGCAACGGCAACGTCGTCGCACGCACCAAACAAAAAACACCCCGCAATTACTCCGACCTTTCGATTGATGCTCAGGCGATCCTGGACGCCATCGAAGACATGATCATCGACGCCTGCGGCTCCGATTACATCGTTTCCGCCGTGGCATCAGCCGGAGTGGGAGAAGACGGCGTCCTCGTTGACAGAAACTTCAAGCCCCTGGGCCGCGCTCTCGCGTGGTTCGACCCACGTCGGAACCGACTATTCGATGCTCTGGAACCCCGCCTTGCCGCGTCAAAAGGGCTCGGCGTCACCACCAACCCCTCCCACACGCTCATCGGCTGGCTCTGGTCGAGCCAACAGGACCATGACGGGAACGCCTCCGCCTGGGCGGCCATCACCGACTTCGCCTCATGCTGCTGGTCACGCAAGTCGTTCATCAGCGACACCCTCGCGGCCCGCACCGCAGCTTGGGACGTCCAGACCCGCACATGGTTGACTGATCGAGTCGAAATGACCCTCGGTTCGTCCGCACTGCTACCGGAAGTGTTCCGGACCGGAGAGCCGGTCGGGCCCCTTCACTCCGCCCGCCTGAGCCAGGCAGGAGTCCTCGCACCCAACGCCGTCGTTGTAGCAGGCGGTCACGACCACCCCATCGGCGGATGGGGCGTCGACCAACTGCACCCCGGCGCGATTCTTGATTCCATGGGCACCGCCGAAGTGGTCGTGGCCCAGTCCCCCACCGCGAACGTGCTCCGGTTCGACGGATGCGATGTCGCTCCGGGCATACTCAGCCCGGGAAGCACCCTGTTGGCCGTCACTGAGTTCGCACGCAACGTCCAATGGATTTCGCAGGACCCGGCTGTCGCCGCGGCGTTTGAGGCAATTGTCGCTGGAAACCAAAAACCAGATGACTACCTGCATTCAGACAGCTTCATTCCGGGCGGACAAGGCGGAGTCCGGCCGCGGTACGCCGCAGACGCCCCCGCCGCACCTTTGTCTCGGGCTTCGGCCGTGGCAGGCGCGCTGGCCCGGGCGGGCGGAGCGGCCATCCATTCAGTTGCTTCCATGATGCCCGCCGGAGCTCCCGTGTATGTTGCTGGCGGCTGGGCAAGATCACAGGGCTGGATAGACATAAAGAAGGCCGTCATCGGCACTGACGTCCGCATCATCCCGGAACCCGAAGTCACCGCCGTCGGCGCGGCACTGCTAGCTGCCCGAGCCATCAGCTGGCCCAGTCCCGCTCGTACAGCGCGTTCATTCAAACCCACAACTATCTAGGCCCCAGTTCTGAGCAAAAACGGCCGTTCGGAACCCGCAAAGATGATCTAAGGAAAAACACATGACTGGAAGCTCTGAGGCTCCTTACCTCATGGAAATCAGGGGCGAGAGGCCGCGGCAGATCAATGAGGACCTCAACGGCGCCGTCGCCACCGCTGTTGCCCAGGCTCTGCAAATCGGTCGACACGGTGTGCTGGTGACCCAACACAGCTACTCCCTGTATACGGTTTCGCTCAGCCGCGACGTTCCGTATGGCCAAATCCAGGAACGACGGGCAACGGAAGCCGGCACCGCCAGACGCGCCGCTAGCAAGCCTCGCCGTGCCTAACGCCATCGACAAACGAGCAGAGTGGCTAGCCCGTGTCGTGGGATGAACTCAAGTTCTTTCTGTTGCTCTCCTCGGGAGAGGTCATTGAGGCGCAGGACAAGCGCACAAAGCAGCGTTGGCAGGGAAACGTTGACGTCGTAGCCTGCGAGCACGGCGTGCTGTGGATGTACACAAAGCTGGGCGAACGGAAGCTGATCGACAACGAACAGCACAGCATCAGCAAACCCTGCTGACCCGCCCAGCGATGTCGGAAACCGATGCAAGGTGACTGACAGGCATGACACGCCAGACGCGATTAGCCCGAATGGCTTTTCATACATATTTTGCCAGGCTCAAATGGCCTGCGTGTCATTGGCGTGCAACAAGCGACTTGGAAAGATCATACGAAGTCGTTGACGTGTGGCTTCGCTCACAAATGGTCCCCCGGTTCGCCGTTTAGGAACTTCGTTGACGCGGCTAGGCCACGTCGTGGCCTCTACTTTGCCCTGACTAAGGAGTTCTATTGCAGCAAGCAAGCGTTGTTCACACACCTGACGCCCCGGGGTTGCCCGTGCTCTCCCAGGCGGTCACCACTGGCCAGTTCGTTCTGACATCAGGGCAGGTGGGACTTGATCCAGTCGAGAGCACGGTTCCCGCGTCCTTCACCGATGAGGTACGGCAAGCCTGCCGCAACCTCCAGGAAGTCCTCCGGGCAGGTGACTGTTCTATGGCCGATGTCGTCCGAACATTTTGTGTCCTGACCGATGCCAGCCACCTTGCCGAATTCAACGACGAATACGTCAACTGGTTCCCTGGAAACAAACCGGCACGGACCACTATTGTGGCTAGCCTCATCGGACCCTTCAGGTTCGAAATCGAGGCAACGGCCCTGAGAATCAAGGAATGAGCACCCCACGTCCAACAGTGGTCGTGGTAGGTGCCGGCGTCATTGGTCTCACCACAGCGCTGGTGGCAGCCCGGGCCGGCCATGAGGTCACCGTCGTGGCCTCGAACCGCCCGGAAGAAACGGTTTCCGCGGTGGCGGCCGCGATCTGGGCCCCCTACCACGCAGAGCCGGCGGCTTGGATCGGACCTTGGGCGAACACCACATTCGAGATACTTGCCGAGCTCGCGGCCACTGTGCCGGAAACGGGTGTGCACATGCGTGAAGGCATCGTCGTTCACCGCGAGGGAACCGCGCCGCTCCCCTGGGCCGCGACTGTCGCCGGCAACCGGCCCGCCCGTGCGGACGAAGTACCCGAGGGAGCCACTGGAGGAACAGTCTGCACCGTTCCGATCGCCACGATGTCCACATACCTGCCGTGGCTGCAGCAACAGTGCACATGGCTAGGAGTGAAATGGGAATGGCGGACGATGCAGTCCCTCGCCGAAGTGGCCCACATGGAGACAGTCGTTGTTCTGGCGACCGGGCTGCAAAGCCATGGCCTGCACCATGACGATGGTCTCTACCCCGTACGCGGACAGGTCGCCCGCATCGGAAACACGTCGGTAAAGCAGTGGATCATCGACGACGCAAACCCAGCCGGCTCCACCTATGTCATCCCCCGCGCCGATGAGATCATCTGCGGCGGAACTGCCGAGATCGGAGCAACGAGCCTACTAACGGACAGGGCAACCGAGCAAAGAATTCTGGACGCTGCCCTGAAGTTATCCCCAAGTCTCGCAGAGGGCACGTTTCTGGACAGCAAGGTTGGACTGCGCCCCGGGCGGCAACTCATTCGCCTGGAGCTCCGGAACGAAGAGGATTGCCGAGTCATACACAGCTACGGTCACGGGGGTTCCGGCGTGACCGTGTCCTGGGGTGTCGCCTACGCAACCCTGGACCTGATCGGCAAGCCGACGCCGTCGTCGTCGTCGCATGGGCGAACGGCGACACCGCCCCGCTAAGCGGCCCGACACCAAAAGCTCACCTCTACTCCGCCCGAGGCATGCCCCACAGCTGTGGCGTGGCTCCAGCGGGCCTAATTATCAAGAAGGAAACATCATGAAAAAGTTCACCACCGCATTGTCGCTCGCGGCAGTTGCCGGCGCGCTACTCACGTCGGGCTGCTCAAACAATCCCGCAGCCGAGGCACCCAAGTCTTCCGAAAATGCCTCCAGCGTCGTGGCCCCCAACCCTCCGATCGAGACGACTAAGGACGAAAAAGCAGCGGCCCTGCTGCCCCAGAGCATCCGGGACAAGGGCGAGATTAAGGCCGCAGGCAACATCCCATACCCGCCCTACACAATGTATGACACTGACAGCAAGCCAACCGGCTTTGACTATGACCTCTCCCAGGCCCTAGGCCAGAAGCTCGGCATCCCCGTCTCCTTCAACCAGCAGGCATTTTCTACCATCATCCCCTCCCTGTTGTCGAAGAAGTTCGACGTGATCCTCAGCGCCATGAATGACACCCCGGAGCGGCAGAAGACTCTCAATTTCGTTGACTACACGCACGGAGGCTTCATCATCCTGGTCAAGAGCGGCAACCCCGACGGCATCAAGGCCCTCCTCGATGTGTGCGGCAAGACGGTGTCAGTGCAGAAGGCCACCGTACAGGGTGACCTCCTGCGCGGACTCGAATCCAGATGCAAGCAAAAGGGCACTGACGGCGTCCAGGTACTGGAACTGCCCACAGATCTGGATGCCCAGACGGCCCTGCGCGCAGGCAAGAGCCAAGCTTATGTCGTGGATGCGCCTGTGGCCGAGTATGTGGTCAAAACCGCCGGAGACGGCAAGGCCTTCGAACTGGTCCGCGACCCCGAATTCCCGTCCGGCTACCTGCCGGTGTTCAGCGGCATGGGCAATCTCAACACGGATCCGGAGTTCACCGAGGCATTGCGGGCAGCGTTTCAGGCACTGCTCGACGACGGAACTTACAAAAAGATCCTGGACAGGTACTCGTTGACGTCCTACGCGGTGAGCTCCGCCGCCGTCAACCAAGGAAAGTAGAACCACGATGACCTCCCCGATCTCCACCGGGACCGCAACGGCCGTCTCCCCGGCGGCAGACGTCAAGGCGATCCCCTTGCGTAGACCTTGGCGCTGGATCAGCGCAGCAGCATTGCTCGCCGTCGTCGCCTTATTCGTTGAGTCCCTGCTGACCAATAAGAACATCGCGTACCCGGCCATCGGCCGCTACCTGTTCGACACCCACATCCTGGCCGGTGTGTGGCTGACTCTCGTGCTGACCGTGCTCTCCATGGTCGTTTCCACTCTGCTTGCAATCCTGATCGCGGCGATGCGACTCTCCACCAACCCTGTGCTGTCCACCTTGTCGTGGCTCTACGTCTGGCTGTTCCGCGGCACGCCGCTGTTGGTGCAGATTGTCCTGTGGGGCTATCTGGGCCTTCTCTACAGCAGGCTGTCCGTCGGAATACCCCTGACCGACGTCGTCTTCTGGTCCGTGGACACCAATTCACTCATCACGGCGTTCGTAGCCGGATTCCTGGCCCTGACGCTGAACGAGGCCGCCTACTCGTCGGAAATCGTCCGCGCCGGCATGCTCTCCGTTGACGAAGGCCAACGCGAAGCAGCCTATTCGCTAGGGATGTCCCCGCTCTACACCTTCAGCCGGATCCTCCTCCCGCAGGCGATGCGCGTCATCATCCCGCCTATGGGCAACGAACTCATCTCCATGCTCAAGAACACCTCGCTGCTCTCAGTCATAGCGGTCCTGGAGCTCTACACGCAGGCCTCCCTCATTTCCGCCCAGAACCTCAAGCAGGTCGAGCTGCTCGCTGTGGTAAGCATCTGGTACCTGTTCATGACCAGCGTCCTCTCCGTCCCGCAGTACTACCTGGAACGCCGCTTCGGCCGCGGCGCATCACGCAGCCTGCCGCCCACCCCGCTCCAGCGGTTCCGCGCCATCCTTGCGGACCGGACCCGAACCACCGAGACTTCACAGGTGAACCCTTGAAACGAGAATCAATCCCTTCCACGACAGAGCAGGCCATCAGGCCGCTCGTGCGCATCGAGAACGTACGCAAGAGCTTCGGCAAGAACGAGGTCCTCAAAGACATCACCCTCAACGTCAACGCAGGCGAAGTGACTTGTCTCCTTGGTCCCTCCGGCTCCGGAAAATCGACCCTTCTCCGCTGCATCAACCATCTAGAAAGCATCGACGGCGGCCGGATCTACGTTGACGAGGACCTTATCGGGTACCGGCAGCAAGGCGAGAAAATCTACGAAATGCACCCGAAGGAAATCGCCACGCAACGCCGCAACATAGGCATGGTTTTCCAGAAGTTCAACCTCTTCCCCCACAAGACCGCCATCGAAAACATCACCGAAGCCCCCACCGGGGTTAAGGGGCTGCCCAAGTCGAATGCCTCGCAGCGGGCAATGGAGCTTCTCGACAGAGTGGGATTGGCTGACTGGGCCGGCCACTACCCAGCCCAGCTCTCCGGCGGCCAGCAACAACGGGTGGCCATTGCGCGGGCGCTGGCCATGGATCCAAAGCTGATGCTCTTCGACGAGCCCACGTCCGCACTGGATCCGGAACTTGTCGGAGATGTGCTCGACGTCATGCGCTCTCTCGCATCCCAGGGCATGACCATGATCGTCGTCACCCACGAAATAGGGTTCGCCCGCGGAGCCGGTGACCAAGTCGTCTTCATGGACGGCGGCGTGGTCGTAGAGCAGGGCGACCCCGCGCAGGTCATCAGCGCACCCAGGCACGAGCGGACGAAAGCATTCATCGAGAGCGTCCTCAAATAGCCGAACGGACAGCGGGGCAGGCGTCGGCCATTCCTCAAGCCGGCACCTGCTCCGTCTCCGCGTCCCGACAAGCGCCCCGCCAAGCGAAACCGTTTTCCTCGAAAATGTTCCCTCCAACGGAGGTAAACCACTTCCGATCCACCGAACTAGGCACGAACGATTGACCACCACGTCCAAGACAGAGCTTCATTATTGTCCTGGCCGGGCTCCACCAATGGCCGACTGAAGGCCCACCTTTCCCAATTTACAAGAAGGTACGTCCATGAGAATGAACCCGTCCGTCGACAGCCCCACCGCGTATGAACCACAGAAGTGGAGCGGACTAGAAGAACAGGATGAAGTTCGCATCATCAACACCGACGGACACTGCTACGACGCCGTTATCGAAACAAAAACTGCTAACTCGGACGTGGTCTGGGTTCGTCGCCAAGACATCGGAACCAGACACATGCTCGAACACCGCGACGGAATCCGCATCGTGCCCGCATATTGATCAGGATGATGCCCCGCTGGTTCGTAGGTTGACTGAGCACCGGTTCAGCCCGCGCCCCTCAACTGGCGAAGCTCCGGTGCGTAGCCACTGGACAAAGCTTCGGTCCATCGTGCCAAGCAGAACCTGGGGTTTGCGAGGCATCCGGCGTCAGGAACGAGGCCTATCCAGGAGGGACCTCAGGCCTCGTCCTCCGAACTGTCAGAAAGGCCCACGGCGGCTTCCCCGGAAAATGGGACTTCCGAAGTAGTGACGTTGACCGATGGTCGCTCATTACTCAAAATCCGTTCATGCCCGTGATGGCTCGCTAGGCTGGATCCTCTGACGTCGGTCTACGGGCAGCCATCTGACTTGCATCAGGAAGGCTGGCGACAAATACATCAGCAGCGCTGGTGTCGGCCAGTGCTTTGAGACGTGTGTCGTCCAAATAACCAACATGGGAGGATGCAGACTGGCAATCTCTTGCTCCAGATCGGCCGTGGAAGTGGACGATGCGACAGTACCGGGAGGCCTATGGGCAAGCAATGTCGCGTACCGCACTTATCGGCATGCTGAACTTGTCCGAAGATGCAGAGGCTGTAGCCATGCACGAGTCCCTGGCCATGACCGTCGACACATCAGGGCGTTCGTGCTTCCCAGCAGGGAATCACGCCTCCGGCGGAGGCGAAGAGTTGATCCTGGGGACCGTGATCGGTGCCATCGTTTTGTCAGTGGGAGGTGTCGCTGTCAAGGCGCACTTCATGGATGACGGCGTCTAGGCTGGTCTCCATCCGGGCCAGGAGCTCGAGCACGGCAGCACGTTCGGTATTGGTCAGGTTCCCCGCAGCACTGTCTTCAAGTTGCTGCCAGGCGGATTCGACGCTGGCACGCAGGGCACGGCTGGCGACGGTGGCTTCGACGATGCTCACGCGCCGGTCGGTAGCAGATGGCGCACGGTGGACGAATCCGCCTTGTTCTAGCCGTTGCACCGTACGGGTCATCGTGGCTGCGTCGGTGCCGAGGATGCGGGCTAGGTCACTTTGCCGCTGCGGGCCGCAGTCCCACAGTTGCATCATCACCAGCTCCTGCGAGGGGTGCAGCCCCACCTGTCGAAGCAACTGACCGGCAAGGATGCGGTGCAGCCGCGCCACCTTGACGATGGCTTTACTGACCTCGCCCGCCGTCGAGGTCGGCCCCAGCAAGGACGCCACGTCGCCGCAGTCCGGTGCGGCGCTGGCTTCGGACTTGCTCATCAACTTCAACCTTCGTTCGATTTGGCGTGGTTAGTTGCACACGCATCTACAGGGATTAGACCCTTCCCATCATCCAACTATTCCATAAAATATGCGGCCGAAACCTTGGGAATAGACCCTTGTCGAACGTGGTTTACTTGTCTGGACAGGTAATCAGATATGGGCCCGAGCACCTACGTCCGCAACCCGAAACACCGGCTTCGGCGCCGCCGCCACGCACACCGGCGCGCGACGACGACTGGCACCATTCCTCCACACGAACACCCGCTAAGGAGAACCACACAATGTCCCCAACAGAAACGCACCACGTCCTGATCGTCGGTGTCGGCGGCCTCGGCTCCCACATGGTGCGCGAGGCCCTCGAACGCGGCGCGCAAGTCTCGGTCGTCGTCCGCGATAGGGCCAAACTAAACACCCGACTCGACCCCGAAACCATCGGCAAGCTCACCTTCATAGCCGTCGGAGACGCGACCAACCCCGCAACCCTTGACGCGGCCATGCAGAACGTCGATGTCGTTCTTTCCGGCAACGGAGCACACCCGAAAATGGCCCGCGAAATGGCAGCGGCCGTCAAACGCAACGGCGTACAGAAGCTGATCTGGCCCGCTGGTGGGTCCAACGCCATGGCCGAAGATGGAGTGACCCCCGCATACAAGCAATACCTCGACTGGTGGCCCGGTGCTGAAAAGGTCTACCGAGCACACCAAGCCTGCATCGACGCGATCGAAGAGACCGGAATCAACTACGTCATTTTCGGCCCGGGCCGGATGGCCGCTGCCGGCCACCGCAGCCCGGACGTGCGATCCACAATCCGCATCAACCGGGTCGCGGGAATGTCCGTCTCCTACGAAGACGCTGCGTGGGTCATGCTCGAAGCCGCGCTCACCGACACCTACGACCGGGAGCTCATCAGCGCAGCCACGCACTGACGAATCGACGCGAAACCACGACCGGGCTTCCCGTCCATGCCCGCGCCGTCGAGACTCGATACCCTAGGACAGAGACACCACAAGTGGCGCATTTACGCAGCCATATGTCACCCCTCGTGTCCGGAAGCCAACCGGTTTGCGACACTGCATTGATGATAGATCTGCTCCGTACAGACCATCCCGTACCCCTCGGGAGGGATATCCCGCCGGACCTGTTCCGAACGTCAGGTTGCAGGAAACCGCGCAGTCTCCGCGTCGCTGTCCTCACGAATGCAACGACGACCGGCGAGCCTGTCGCCCCCGAAGTGGATGCCGCCGTCACCCTGGCGGCGGCAACCCTCCAAACGCTGGCCCCAAGGCCCGGAAAGGAGACTCCCTCGGCGATTCACCAACCCGGCCAACATCACAGCGTTCTAGACGCCTTCAGCGGGACTGCCACATCGTCGATTGATTTGCTTGCCTCAGCCACCGGCCGACGGCTCACCGACGATGAGCCCGATCCGGTGGCCGCACTCTGGGACCGGCGGGGCCGAACGGGGGCGCCCCAACGCGGGATTAGGCGAGCGCAGGCTTGTCCCAGAGGTTCAGAACGGTGCCGATGTTCTCCTCCTCGGCGACGCGGTAAAGATCGGTTGCCCACGCGACATCCTCTACAGGCATTCATCCCACGGAATACAGGATGATTTCCTCGTCATTGCGGCGACCAGGGACCTTTCCGGTAGCCACATCAGCGATCTCCTCGATAGTTGATAGGGAATTCTTCTTTTCTCGAGCAGACCGAACCAGTACGACCCCGGGACGCCCAGGATCTGGTAAGCGGTGCGGCCAAATTCCTCGAGCCACGCTTGGTAGAGGCCCTCGGCCTCGATCACCAGCCGCGCGTCACCCTTGCCCCAATCTCGAACAATGGAACTCTGCGGACTCAGCCTCCGGGTGTTGGGTTGGTGAGGTTCGACCTCGCAACGACACGCGTCCACCGCCGTGAGAGTGCCGAAGTGGGCCGCATCCCTACTTCTGTCGGCCGATACTCGCGACACCCAACCGCGGCGTATCGTTCAGTGGCGGTCCGGCGAGCGTGTCCCGGCCACCGGCACAGATTTTCTTCGCGGGCACCCCGGACGTTCAAGATAACCTCATGAAGGAAAATTCCGTGACCCTAGCAGCCGACAGGCTTGAGGCCGCAGCTCGCTCAAGAACAGCTTGCTCGCCCATTGCCGAGCTTATCGGACCGACTGACGTAGAGCTCGCCTACCAGGTTCAGCAGACTGTCACCGCCCGTCGCATCGCCGGCGGGGCTCGCCTCGTTGGCCGCAAGATCGGCCTCACATCGGCGGCCGTGCAGCGCCAGATCGGCGTCGATCGTCCAGATTTTGGTGTTCTGTTTGACGACATGCGGTACTCCGACGGCGGCCTCATCCCCCACCACAGACTTCTGCAGCCGAAAGTCGAGGCCGAATTGGCCTTTACTATCAGCCGCGATCTCACAGAGGTGGTGGACCTTCACGACTTGTCTCAGCTCCGGGCAGCGGTCGATCGGGTGTTTCCAGCGATCGAAGTCGTCGACAGCCGAATCGTCGATTGGCGCATCGGGATCACGGACACCGTCGCCGATAACGCCTCGTCCGGAGTCTTCGTGATCGGCACGACGGGCTTCACTCTCGACGAGGTCGAGCCAGCCGCGGTCACAATGTCGATGCATCGTGGACAAGATGTGGTCTCTTCCGGCTCCGGGCGCGACTGCCTGGGCGACCCGCTCAATGCACTCGCGTGGCTTGCGAACACCGCTATCGAATTCGGCTCTCCCCTACGTGCAGGCGACATCATCCTGTCTGGCGCCCTGGGGCCAATGGTCGATGCCAAACCGGGCGATGTTTTCGAGGCAAGGATCGCCCCCTTGGGCACGGTCACCGCACGATTCTCACGAAAGGAATAACAGTGACGAACAAGACAGGAATCGCAATCATCGGTTCTGGAAACATCGGGACAGATCTCATGTTCAAAATCCTCCGCGGATCGGAGACCCTCCAAATGGTCGCCATGGTAGGAATCGACCCAAAATCCGACGGACTCGCCCGCGCGCAACGGCTCGGAATCGCGACGACGTCGGACGGTGTGGAGGGCCTGATCAGCCTCCCGGAGTTCGAAAACGTACACGTCATCCTCGATGCCACGAGCGCAGGTGCTCATGTGGCGAACGCACGAGCACTGGAACCCTACGGGCGACGGTTGATCGATCTGACTCCGGCGGCGATAGGACCATTCGTGATCCCGTCGGTAAATCTTGAACAGCACCTCGACGCGCCGAATATAAACATGGTCACGTGCGGTGGGCAGGCGACAATTCCGATCGTCGCAGCTGTATCAAGCGTGGCGCCGGTTGCCTACGCCGAGATCGTCGCGTCTGTGGCATCACGGTCGGCGGGTCCGGGAACCAGAGCGAACATCGACGAATTCACCGAAACCACGTCGCACGCCATCGAGGTCGTCGGCGGTGCTCTTCGCGGCAAGGCGATCATCGTCCTGAATCCGGCCGAACCGCCGCTCATCATGCGCGACACTGTGTTCTGTCTGATTGGCAATGCGGATCACAGTGAAGTTCGCAGATCGATCGAGGAAATGGTTTCCGCCGTGGCGTCATATGTACCCGGGTACCGCCTCGTCCAGGATGTACAGTTCACCCCCGTCGACCGCACCGACGTCGTGACGCTTCTGCCCGACGGAGCGGGACCCGTTGACACAAAGGTCTCGGTTTTCCTCGAAGTCGAGGGTGCCGCCCATTACCTACCCGCGTACGCGGGAAACCTAGACATCATGACGGCAGCGGCCGTGCGCGTGGCCGAGCGAATCGCCGAACGATCGGAGCTGGTGACCCAATGACAACCAAGGTCTATGTCCAAGACGTAACTCTTCGCGACGGAATGCACGCCGTCCGGCACCGGATCACACCGGAGACTGTCGGTCGGATTGTCTCCGCCCTTGACCGTGCCGGAGTCGCGGCAATCGAGGTCAGTCACGGTGACGGTCTGGCCGGATCGAGCCTTAATTACGGCCCGGGCAGCCACACCGACTGGGAGTGGATCGAGGCCGCGGTCGCCAATGCCTCGAGGGCCGTGATCACCACCTTGCTGCTTCCCGGTGTGGGCACGATCAAAGAGCTGAGACGGGCATACGAGCTCGGTGTGCGCTCGGTGCGCGTCGCCACTCACTGCACTGAGGCAGATGTAGCCGCACAGCACATCGCCGAAGCCCGCAATCTGGGCATGGACGTCTCGGGCTTCCTCATGATGTCCCACATGATCGGCCCAGCGGAACTTGCCGCCCAGGCTGCACTCATGGAAGCGCATGGCGCGCATTGCGTCTACATCACGGACTCCGCGGGTCGGCTGACCATGGAGGACGTTCGCAAGCGAGTACGCGCCTACCGTGATGTGTTGGACCCATCAACTCAGATTGGCATCCACTGCCACGAGAACCTCTCGCTCGCCGTCGCGAACTCCCTGGCGGCCGTAGAAGAAGGGGCGTATCGCGTTGACGCTTCGCTAGCCGGGCATGGAGCGGCCGCGGGAAATGCTCCCATTGAGCCTTTTGTCGCCGTTGCCAACCTTCGCGGATGGGATACGGGATGCGACCTCTTCGCGCTCGAGGATGCCGCGGACGACCTGGTTCGTCCATTGCAAGATCGGCCTGTTCGCGTGGACCGCGAGACGCTTACGATCGGCTATGCCGGCGTGTACGGCAGCTTCCTTCGCCACGCGGAGAATGCGGCTCAGATCTACGGCATCGATGCTCGTGACATTCTGGTCGAGGCCGGTCGGCGCAAGCTCGTGGGCGGCCAGGAAGACATGCTAACGGACATCGCTCTCACATTGCGGAGTCAGGCGTCCTGACAGGCGCCGGAAATCAAACAACGAATAAGGATGACCCCGAAGGCTGACAGCGACCTTCGGGGTCATCGCTCTTCAAGTTCAAATCGTTCGGCGCAGCCCCACCACAATCGGCGCGTAAGTCTCGCCCAGGGATTCAGGAAGGCTCTTAACCGGTTCGGCGGGTTATCGGTCAGCTCGTCTCGGCAGGCAGGTCGATGTCGACGCCGTGGAGGATCTGCCGGGTGCGTTCCACCCAGGCGATTCGCGACGTCGCAGCATCTATCAGATGATCGAAAGCGTGCGCTTTGAGCGCAGCGACTCTCTGGTGGTCGGTGGGATCGCGGCGGGCAAGCCGCTCCCGCAGAAGGGGTGTTTCTCGCGCGAGCAGCAATGTGCGATGCGCTGTCCACTGCTCTATGTTCTTCTGCAGCCGTGCGATGTGCTCCACGAGAACGGCATCCGCCTCGTCCGGATCGATAATGTCGAGGAAAATCGCCTGAAGGAGGAGAGGGTCGCGCGGGCTAGGCTCGTCATGGTCTTCGCGCAGCCAAGACCGAAGCTCGTCCAAGCCGGCTTCTGTGATTGAGTACTGCACACGCTTGAGCCGCTCACCACGAACCTGCGCCTCCCCTTCGATGAGACCGGCTTCCTCAAGGCGACGTAGCAGTGGATAGATCTGACTCTGCGGCGCCGACCAGACCCAACGCGCACTCGATTCAAAGAATCTAGTTAGTTCGTACCCGCTCATTGAGCGGGCCTCGAGAACGCCGAGCACTGCGTGTTGTAGAGACATGCTCAGGACCCCATCACTTTTTCTATTCCCATTCATCCATCCTAATCTCTTGCCTACATGTATGCATTGACATTTCTATATATACAGGTATGGTTTGATAAGTATTCGATGAGGAGTAGGTGTGACGAAGACATACAGCGGAGTGACCGAGCAGCTACACCGCGCAGCGGCCGCCGTCTCAGATGCCGGGTTGAGCGATGCGTTCGGGCATATCAGCATTCGGACCGGCGAAGGTCTCCGCATCACGCCCCCGATCCCCCTCAGCGAAGTAGCTCTTGGTAGCGACGCGATCGACCTGAGAATCGGTGACACAGCCCTACCCCCGGGGGCTCCTCTAGAGGGATGGCTGCACATAGCACTTGCCGCTTCGCGCATAGGCGTCGGCGCAGTCGTACGCGCCCAGCCGCCCGCGACCGCCGCATTCGCCTCGCTCGGGCGCGATCTTCCGATCCTGACGGGCCACGCCGCCATGCTGCAGGGCGTTCACTTGCACAGAAGTTCCATACTGATCCGCGACCGGTCATCTGCTGAAGAGGTCATCGCCGCCGCAGGGACAGCAAAAACCATCATGCTCCGCGGGAACGGCGCCATCACCGTGGGCAAAACGGTGGCCGAGGCTGTTGCCAGGATGTGGGTTCTTGAGCGAAGTGCCCGCCTCGCTCTGGACGCCCTCGCTGCTGGAGACCCTGAACCGCTACCAGCGGAAGAAAGCCTGTGGTGGGAGGAGCGCGCGGACGAGCTACTCCCCCGCATCTACCGATATCTCGTCCATACGGAAGGAACCAACCATGATTGAGTTGTACGACATTGCCTATGTGCGATCAGGCACAGCGAATGCCAGCGAGGCCGTGCGTTTCGCCACCGAAATCGTCGGAATGCAGTACATGGGCGCCGAAGACGGCACCCACTACTTGCGTGCCGACCGCCGCCACCACTGCCTGGCCTTCGTGGAGGGCGAGTCCGGTGTGCTTTCCTCAGGGCTTTCGGTCGCCGACCATGCAGCGTTGCGCCGCGCCGAAGACGAGCTCTCACTCGCGGGAGTGGCCGTTCGACGAGGAACCGAAGCTGAGGCGAGGTCCCGACGGGTGGGCGGATTCATCTCGTTCGATGATCCTTGGGGCAACAGGTTCGACTTGGTCTACGACCAGGTCATGGACGGGCGCGCCGTTGAATATCCCCGGCGGGCGGGAATCCGGGAGTTTGGTCACCTTTGCGTCGATGCCCCGGATGTGCACGCCGCCTTTGAATGGTGGAGTTCCCTCTTCAACCTCCGGATCAGCGACTGGGTAGGTGATGGGGCAGCGCTGATGCGCTTCGATGAGGTTCACCACAAGTTCGCCGTCTTCAAAGGTGACAAGCCAGGTCTCTGCCATATCAACTTCCAAGTTGAGTCCCTCGACGACCTCATGCGCAGCTGGCGGTTCCTCGAACGTGAGGACGTCGAAATCGAGATGGGCCCAGGCCGACACCCCACCTCGACCGCGATCTTCATCTACTTCAAGGGCCCAGAGGGACTGACCTACGAATATTCCTTCGGCGTACAGCTGATCACGGATAACTCATGGGTCGCTCGTCACTTTGACCCTACAGTAAGTGCCTCCATCGACATGTGGGGCGGTCCAGTCCAGCGTGTGTCCACACAGGGACAGGCGCCACAGGAGCCGCTGCTTCCCGCCAGGCCTGAACTACAGGGGGTGTGAAAATGCCACTCGTAGAAATCACACTTACCACCGGACGCGATCCAGAGCTGCTGCGCGGGCTGATGGGTGAAGTGCATGAAGCAGTAATGCACGCCATAGGCGTTCCCGCCGCCAGTGTTCGCGTCGTGCTCCGCGAGGTCCCGCCCGAGCATTGGCTCTCAGGGGGGATCACCATAGCCGAACGGACATCCACCTGATGACCGTTGTCCAGATGCGGGCGCGTCCGTCGGCCAAGGCGGAGGCGGAGGCGGCTGCAGTCGAAGACCACCGATCGATGGTCGGCCGTGTCTCGATGATTTTAGGCGCCTTCAAGCCTGGTGATCGACAGCTCGGTATCACCGAGATCTCGCGCCGAGTTGGCCTGCCGAAATCGTCAGTCGCGAGGATTGTGAATGACCTCGTCGAGTACCGGATGCTCGAGAGAGACGGCAAAGGAGTTCGATTCGGAATTCGGATGTTCGAACTCGGCGAGTCGGCCAGCCAACCACACAATCTCAAACGAATCGCTCTCGCCGGCATGGCTGAATTGCGGGCAACAGTGAACCTCACTGTGCACCTCGCGGTGCTCGAACGAACCGACGTCGTATATCTCGAGGTACTTCGGACACGAGAAACCCCTCCGCTGCCAAGCCGGGTCGGAGGACGGATGGCCGCCTACGCGACTGCAGTCGGCAAAGTCCTGCTCGCCTGGTCGCCGGAGTCGATCGTCACGGAAATGCTGTCACGACCATTACGTCAAGTGGGTCCGCGTACCATCACCGACGTCGCGGAGCTGAAGCGTGAACTGGAACTCGTGCGAGCGGCGGGCGTTGCATATGACCAGGAGGAAAGCCGTGCGGGAATCGCCTGTGTAGCCGCTGCAGTCATGGGCGCAGACGGGCTTCCAATCGCTGCAATCTCCGCAACGGGCTGGACCCAGAACGTTGATTTGGAGCTGGTGGCCATCGCCGTCCGGAGAGCCGGACTGACGGTCAGCCGTACCGTAACCAAGTACCCGCAGCTCGTCGGCTGAGGCGGCAACAATCGTCACAGGGGCGGCTCTCGGTTCCTAGAACTGGGGCCGCCCTTGTGGATTTGAACGCTATTTGGCGGCGTTCTGTGATCGCTTGGTGTCGCACCAGCGCCCGTTGAGGATCCCTTAACGGGCGCATTCGCAACGTCGCAACGGCGCAGCTGCAGGCCCGTGCGCAAGGGGTGTTGGCCGCAGGTCCGGAGCCGATCGACGCGACACAGCAGGCCGGCCTACGATTTGGGCTTTCGGCAGCCATCGATGATCTCCAGGGACGCCCGGATCCTGGAGAGGAGTTCGCCATAATTGCTGACGTCTAAAAGCGCGCCGGGTAACTGCTGCTCTTAGCCAACCGCAGCTGGCTTGGGAGCGGCCAACGGCTTGTGCGGCGCCTCGGGAATCTCCAACATCCCACTGCGAAGCGCCTCGTCCAGTGGGCGGAGCCAGTTCCACGATCATCAGAGAAGCATTGCCTCATCGCGCATGAGGTCCTCGACAGCGGCGGCGGACCGTTGCAGGAAGGGCATACTCAGGGTTCCCGCGAGGCTGGGTAAGCGATCCTTCACCAGGCACAAGGATGCCGGATGTCCGCGTTCTCAGCGGTCAAGCACTGAATCCGCGATCTGCTTCGCGGCTTGGTCCGCTGTGATGTGTGTGGTGTCAATGACGTCGGCTTCATTGTTCAGCCATTTATGAGCAGCCTCGGCGTATGTTCCAAGTAGGCGAAGCGGAACGTCGAGGGGCCGAGGACTTAGTCGTTCTGAATCCGTTCGAGGAGCCTGGCCTGGTCGGCGTGGAGCGCGAAATGTTGAATAGGAATGCCGTGGAGTTCCGCTTTGCGCTCTGACGTCTAGACCCACGGGGTCCGAGTCTAGGGTCTCTGGTCGGGGTCGTAGGAGTTGTCGCCGGTAGGGCTCGTATGGGGGCAAGACCCGGGCTGATTATATTCCGGGCGCAGTTGTTCGACGGCTGTCCCTACTGCGTACGCTTTACCCATGCCCACTACGAACTACTCAATGAGCCTGATGACCGCCTCGGAATCCTGGCGTTCAATCCGTACAATTCGGGCAGAACCGCAGGGGTCGCTTGCTAGCATTCTCCGAAGTGATAAGTCGCGTTGGCGCGAGTTTCACATGGCACTGGAACAGGCTCAACAGCAGTTCGCCGCCGCCGAGCGAATCGGATATGAGAGTCGGCCATTGAACCTCTTTTACGGTCTTTCGCAGGCCGGGCGAGCAATCGCTGCAGGGTCGCGTCTGCTCGGACGCGGGACGGATCACCAGTGGCAGGCCAACGGGCATGGCCTCAAGTACGACATAAAGGTCCCCAACGGGGTCCTTGCGACGCCGATCAAACAGGACCCGGGTACCCGAGACCTGTTCTCACGGGTATCCCTCGCAATCGACTCGCCGCTTGATTTCAATGCGATCGACTTCGGGGCTGCCATGAACCAGCTGGTCGATTACACGATGGCATTCCAGGAGCCCAACGGGTATAGCCGCCCGATCACGGACGCGCACGTCTACAACGTCCAGGGAAAAATATTCCCCATAGAACTCGAAATCCGCGTTCCCGATCTGACAAACGGACACGGTGCGACAGCTGAAGAAGTCCGTGCAATTCTCGCGGGCTACCCCGCATTGGGCGACCTCGAAGTCGCTCTAGACGACGCCGGCAGCGTCCGTTGGAGCCACAACGAGGGATATTGTTTCGTGATCGTCCCAAGCGCCGGTCAACTGAAGAGCCGCCATGGAGGCGCCGTCGCCGATCTCGACGGCGCTGAGTACTACAGGCGAACGTCTATTCTTCTGCCACGCGCAGGCGGTAGTGAACGAGCCCTCCGCCCGCTGATGTCCTGGTGGTGCGTGCTCTACGCCCTGTCGATGCTTGCGCGATACGCACCCAGTAAATGGACGGAAACACTCTCGCTCGCCGACAGCCCTATCGCATCGAGGATCGAGTTCCTGCTCGACTCGGCAATTGATGCCGTGCCCGAGTTGCTCTGGGGTGAATTGTCCCGCCTGAGCGGGCAGCAAAGCTAAACAGACAACAGTCGGTTTTTGGTGCGACTAACCAACGGCATCGCATTCTGGTTCGCGGACCCTCTCGATGAAGCGACTTCCACCACAGCGACGCGTACCTCCTCAGCAACGCGAACCGCGGGGTTCTGCGGGGTGCCCAGCCTGTCGCGCCCGTGGGCTGGCAGCGATTCGGCGATTCATGCTTGACGCCCTTACGTTGATCCGCCGGCGTGATCAGCACACCGCCGGCTGACGCGTGCGTGCGATCGGTTGATGCATACACCGACGACTCGGTCTCGCGCTGAGCAGCGTTTAATCGTCGGTGGTCGCCTCCGACTGTGACTCCCGAAACCACGGCGGCCCCCGTAAGCCATCGGCCCGGGCGGCCGGACTACCCAAATCACAATTGAGTGCAGGCATCAGCACTAGAATTCCCCGCCGTCGTGGAGTCCGGACGGAACCAAAATCCTGCTACAGCGTGTTTGAGCTAGCCCCCTGTGCAGAACCGTGAGAACACGCTGCCAGCCCGCACCGGTTGATTGCCAGGTGCACGTGAAGCGCCCGGCAACGCCCCCGGTGCAATGCCGCACCGATGACGCGCCCGGACTCCGCGGGTGCATGCCCGCAGCAACCACACGCGACCATGAGGTGCTTCATTCAGCCCCTGGGACCACGGGCATGCATTGATACCAGACACGCGAGGTGACTACCGGCGACTGTGAGACGGATCGACCTGCATGATGATCGCTTTTGGCTCCGTGAAGAACTCCCGGCTGAAGTTCCCGCCTTCGCGACCGACTCCCGACTGCTTGGCACCGCCGAATGGCGCACGGAGGTCCCGGACGAAAAAGCAGTTGACCCAGACTGTGCCCACGACGAGCGCGGTCGATACCCGGTGGGCCCGACTGAGATCCTCAGTGAAGAGCATTGCGTTAAGGCCGTACGGGCTGTCGTTCACGAGACCTATGGCTTCATCTTCGGCGTCGAACGCAGTGATGGTGACGACGGGCCCAAAGATCTCCTCCTGCTGGTGACGCGATCCGGCATCAGGTTCACGGATGACCGTGGGCCTGACGAACCATCCGTCGTCAAGACCGCCAGTGACCTGTTCACCTCCGGATTCGGGGATCGTCTCAACGTATCCACGCACCTTCTCGTAGTGAACGCTGCTCGCGAGCGGGCCGATCTGCGTCTCAGGGTCTTTGGGGTCCCCCAGACGCATCCGCTCCGCGGCTTCAACAAACCGGCGCGTGAACTCCGCAACGAGCGGACGCTCGACGTAGATGCGACTCCCGGCGAGACACACCTGACCAGTGTTGGTGTAGATCGCCTTGATCGACCACTCGATCGCGTTGTCAAGATCGGCGTCGGCGAACACAATATTCGCCCCCTTTCCGCCCAGCTCCAGACTCACGGGGATCAGGTTCGAGGCGGCCGCGCGGGCAATGACCTTTCCAGTCGACGACTCGCCCGTAAAAGTTATGCGGTCGACATCAGGATTCGACGTGAGAGATTCCCCTACTGAGTCGGGCCCAAAGCCGTGTACAACGTTGAAAACACCGGGCGGAATCCCTGCCTCAAGGGCGAGCCTGGCCAAGATGGTCGCACTGGCAGGCGAATCCTCCGCAGGCTTCAGGACAACGGTGTTGCCCCATGCCAAAGCGGGAGCCACCTTCCAGCTTTCGAGCATCATGGGGAAGTTCCAGGGAGCGATGGCCACAACCACGCCGGCAGGGTCGTACCGTGTGTACGCGTGATGAGGCGTGTCCATGGGAAATACTTCCGACGCAGAAGCGTGCGCGTGGTCGGCGAAGAAGCGGAAGTTCAGGGCTGTCCGGGCGACGTCGGTGCCACGGCTCTGCGTGATCGGCTTGCCCATGTCGCGAGTATCCGCGAGTGCTAGTTCGTCGCCGTGCAGCTCAATGAGATCCGCGAAGCGGTTGAGTAGCCTCCGGCGTTCCGTGCTCGTCATCCGAGGCCACGGCCCCGTGTCGAATGCCCACCGCGCCGCGGCCACCGCACTTTCAGCTTCCGCCGTGCCTCCCAGCGGGAAGACCGCCCAAGGCTCGCGAGTGTAAGGGTCGATGCTGGTGAACTCTTCACCGGACGTGGACTGGACCTCTCGCCCGTCAATGACGTGGCCGAAGCTGACTAGGTCAGTCCCGACTACCGACTTCTTCGCCGCTGTCTTGATTGTGCTCATCTTGCGTCCTTCATTGTTGTTGTCGACGTCTCCGCTGCCTTCAGGGAAACGGTGCCAAGAGTGGAGAATTCGACCGAGACGTTCGACCCAGGAGGAACAGCCCGGGCATCCGTCATCCCGCCGGTGAGCACGATGTCGCCTGCACGGAGGAAGTCGCCGCGGGATGCCAGCTCGTTGGCTGCAAAAGCCAAGGCCCGCAGAGGGTCGCCAAGCACAGCCTCTCCGGTTGCGACCGCGACGACCTCACCGTTGATCCGGAGTTCAACCCGCTCCTGGGTGAGGTTGCACTCCGCAAGTGTGAGCTTGGTGCCGCCAACGACGAATCGAGCCGAGGATGCATTGTCGGCAACCACGTCGGGCAGTCGGAAGTCGAAGGCACGATACCGGCTATCGATAACCTCGATCCCGGCGTGTACACGGGCTACAGCTCGAGCGGCGGACGCGACGTCGATACCGGGTCCAATGAGGTCCTCACCCAGCACGAAGACGATCTCGGGTTCAACCTTTGGATGAATTAGCTCATCTGTGGGAATCTCATCTCCGGGTGCGAGAAGCATGTCCTGGGTTAGGACTCCCGTGATCGGCGCCGACACACCCATCTGAGTTTGCTTCGCGAACGACGTGAGGCCGAGTTTGATCCCGACGCGTCGTCCGCCGCCTTTGATACGACGAGCGATTCCGGCCGCTTGAATTCGGTAAGCGGTGTCAAGGTCAAGATCCGGCCAGAGCAACGTAAAGCGCTCGATGCTTCGTCGGCCCTCTTCTGCCACTGTCAGCGTCTCAAGGACGGACTCTTCTGCCTTTGCGGCGCTGGCTACTGTGGGCTGCTCGTGCCTGGTGGCTTTCATGACTTGTCTCCTGAATTGGATTTCCTGTCGAGACTCTCCGCTAAGGGATCTCGGATCTTTCTGCATTCTTCCCCTCACCCCCCGGAACAACATGGTCCTGTGCCGCTGGGCGGGATGTTCTCAGCCCTCGTCGGCTCTCGGAGCCATGTGGCCTCAAATTAGAGATTCGCCCCCTAACATGAAGCCTTTCGCCGCACGTTTCGGGACAAGCAAACCCCATCTGAGCCAGCCAGCGTCCAAGAGTTGGTTCCCTTTCCGCGATTCCTGTGACAGTGCCATTCAAGGTCGCAGAACGGTTTTCAGGGAACCAGCACGACCTTGCCGACATTGTCGCCATGCTCGACGTATCGATGCGCGTCAGGCGCATCAGAAAGCCGGAAGCTACGGTCTACGACGGTGCGGAACCCAGCTGCTACGTGGGTCCACAACTCGGTGACCGAAGCAGGCGTCCCGGATCGCACCCCCACCACTCTGATGCCAGTGGAGTAGAGCTTTTGGAGATTGAGTGGAACAGTGTGCCCTAGGAAGGCTCCTGAGGAAACCACCGCACCGCCGGGGCGCAACGAGTCGAAGCCGTGCTCCCAGACCAGCGGTGCGCCCAGGTTGTCCACGATGAGGTCTGCTCCTCCGCCGAAGGCGCCGTGGACCTGGTCACTGAAGTTATCGTCGACTGCATCGAAGACATGCTCGAAGCCGATGTCCCGAAGACGACTTCGCTTGCTTTCGTGCCGTGAGCTCACAACGACCTCACAGCCAAGGTGCTTGGCGAGCAGAGCGGTTGTCAGCCCGAGGGCGCTGCTCGCGCCCTGCACTACCACCCGGGACCCTTGGCCGATGCCGCCTACTCGTGCGAACTGATTCGTCGCAACTGCTCCGACGCTGGCAAGTGCCGACGCCTGCTCCGGACCGACGCCTTCGGGAACAATCGATGCATTGGCGGCCGGCACTGCCACATACTCGGCATATGCGCCTGGACGGTGCGTACCGATGATCCTCACGTTAGGTGACAAATCGGAACGGCCCGACCGGGTGTATTCGTCCTCTCCGATGACCACGACCGGAAAGATCGCTACGTGATCGCCAACGCTGAGACCAGAGACTGCATCGCCAACAGCGGCGACGGTTCCTGCGTGGTCTCCCCCCAGAATGTGCGGGAAAGTGAAGCTTGCGTAGGGATGTTTCCCGGAACGAGCAACAAGATCGAGAAGCCGCCCAATGCTTACGGCTCCGACTCTTACCAGGATCTCCTCTGGGCCGATGTCCGGCACGGGAACGGACTCAAAATGGAGCACGTCCGGACCACCGAATTCCTGGAACACCATAGCGTCCATGGTGTTCGGGACTTGCCCCTTTAAGGCGGGCCAAAGCTCCCCCGTGATGCTCAGATCAATCATTTTGTGCCTCCAACTAACTTTTTGTCATACGGGCGAACCTTTCGATTGCTACTTACGATCGATTGGTGACGCCTCCTGCGACGTCCCGGCACACATTGGTGCCGGACCGTATGTTGAGTCTTGCTTTTAACCAGAGCTTCTCGATGTCCCACTGGCCACAGGTTCTCTCCTCAGTGTTCGAGGAGCGCCGGATTAATAGGTCCCCAGCTGTTGGCTGCGATCACGTCGACTTCCCAGGTCTTCGGAAACTGTGGGAATTGGTTATGCCAGGGGCGCGGCTCGAAGTACCCCTTCGACTCGTCGAGCATGACGTCGAGTTGAGTGAACAGTTCGATCGTGTTTCCGTCGGGGTCTTTGTGATAAGTGAAGACGTTGTGCCCGGCTCCGTGCCGACCCGGTCCCCATTCGAGCCGGATGTTCCGGTGCGCCATGTGGTCGAGCATGGTCTGCAGGTGGTTCAGGTCACGCATCTCGTACGCTATGTGGTGCATGCCGGCACGAGACTTAGAGGCCATGAAGTTGGCGGCGTGATGGTCGCTGTTGCAGCGGAGGAATACGAAGAAGTCACCGATGGTGTCCGACCATCTGAAACCAAGCAGGTCCTGATAGAAGCTCTGGGTCGGCACAAGATCGGGGGTAAACGCGGCGATATGACCGAGTTTCGTGGGCCGGAGGACACTGTCATCAGGTCCAACGCCGCTGCGGGACTGCTGGTCGTAAAGGTGCAGCATCGTTCCTGTGAGAGGTTCCGCGACCACAAGAACGTCGGGGGTCGACGGGGCGATGTCGCTTCGCCTTTCAACTTCGTACCCAGCATCACGGATGCGGCGCTCGGCATCAGCGAGATCTTCCGCAATCTCGTAGCCGACAACAGTTCGTGCCTTGTGCTCCTTGCTGGCACGCAGGACGACGGAGTGGTGGTCAAACGAGGGCGTCAGGAACACTTCCTCTGCCGTCTTCTCGACGGGGACGAAGTCAAGGACCTTGGTGTAATACTCGGTGAGCCGGTCAAGATCTGGAGTCTCAAACTCTACGTAACCAAGCTTTGTTACGTTTACCGGGGAGCTAGGCTTGGTGGTCATTCAACAGTCCTTTTTACAAATTTTCGTGGATCAAACTAGAGGATCGGGCTGGTGTCGCCTAGACAAAGGTCTCCATTGCCGCGGCATTCTCGTTGGGTGAATATTGTGGGGCGGGGCCGGGGAGATGGTCCCGCGCGGGCGGTTCAGGCCTCCGTGAGGTACGCCCGGAGGTCTGGGTAGACCGTTGTCGTCCAGGCACCGTCGACGAGAATGTCTGATCCATTGATATAGGAGGCGTCGGAGGAAGCGAGATAGAGCGCCACACCGGCGATCTCTTCAGGCTCTGCTGACCGGTTTGCGGGGATGCGCTCTAGAAACGCCTCCATCATGCCTGGGATGTTCATCAGCCCGCCGGTCAGTGGGGTCGCAACGAGGCCTGGTGATACGGAGTTAACACGGATACCCTTATCTCCGAGCTCCAGCGCTGCCCCTCGTGTCAACATGATCACCCCGGCTTTAGCAGCCGAGTAGGCGACCCCGAAGTGAGCCGGAACCTGGGCATTCATCGAAGCGATGTTGACGATCGCACCGGATTTGCCGTCGGCAAGGAATTGTTTGGCTGCCAGCTTCGTCCCGAGGAAAGCACTGTGCAGATTCAGGCGGACATTGAAGTCCCATGTGCTGAAATCGCTGTCTACGATGAGGCTGGGTCGAGAGCCCCCGGCTACGTTGAAGACGGCGTCAAGTGTTCCGAACCTCTCACGTGCGTGCCCAAATAGCCGCTCCATATCGCCCTCGTTGGTCACGTCCGTGCGAAGGCCTAGCGCTTTCGGGCCGAACGTCTCCGGAACGCCTTCGATGGCATCGGCGTTAATGTCAGCTACGAGAACCTGCGCGCCTTCGTCTATGAGGCGGCGGGTGATAGCGGCGCCAATGCCCGACACCCCGCCTGTGACAATAGCGTACTGTCCGATAAATCGGTTCACTAGATTCCTCTCAATCGAATTCTCCGTAAACTGTGTGGGGCGGTGAATCCTCAGGCCCGAACCCAGCCGCCGTCGACCACGAGTGTCTGTCCGGTCATGAATCCAGCGTCTTCCGAGCTGAGAAAGGCCATAGTTCCCGTCAGGTCTTCGGGCACGCTGACCCGCTTGATCGCCTGTGCGGCTTTGGCAAACTCGAACACGCCCATCTCTTCCTGGGGGCCAGCAGCGGTGCCAGGAGTTCGCACAATCGAAGGTGCGATGGCATTGACTGTGATGCCATACTCGCCTACCTCGGCGGCGAGGGACCGCACGAATCCTATGACGCCTCCCTTGCTCGCAGTGTAGGCAACAAGGCCGGGTGCCCCTGAGTGAAACGTCGTCGAAGCCATTATGACGATTCGTCCCCATCCGGTTTCCTTCATACCGGGGAGGAACGCTTTGGTCAGATGGAAGGCTGAGTCCAAGTTGACGCTCATGATGCGCCGCCAAGTCGCCCAGTCTGTGTCCTCGAAGCTGCCCATCGGGTAGATTCCGGCGTTGTGTACCAGGATCTCAACTGGCCCGAACTGAGCTGTGACTGCGTCCGCGAAAGCAGCGACGCTCTCCGGGTCTGACACGTCACACTGTCCGACAAAGACGGTGCCTCCGACCTCGCGAATGAGTTTCTCTGTGGCATCAGTGGGGCCGATATCGGCCACCGCGACGATATGTCCTTCCTTAGCAAGCCTCACGGCGTATGCCTGGCCGATGCCTCCGCCACCACCCGTCAAAACAGCCACTCGCTGCTGAGGGTCTCGCCGTTCGTCGTCGTTGGTCATAGTCAGTTGTCCTTATCTATCGGTCACGCGCCTAGATTTGTTGTCGGTCGCCAGGCAGCCGATGTCCGGCGTCATGGGTGTTCAGCGGACGGGCGTATGGGAAGACACATGTGCGGCCGGCTCAGACTGCACCCACCAACGGGCGGGCGAGATTCCGGACGACGACAGCAAGTCTTAGGGCACAGTCGTTTGGAGGCGGAAGATGCTAGGAGTGACTGCTCATGTCGAGGAGATCAGCGTAGCGGGCGCGTTGGCTCTCGAAGTCTGCTTCGAGGTACTGGGCGGTTAGCGATTGCACGCTGTTATGTTCGATGGTGTACTTGTCGTCGTTGCCGACGAGCAGTTCACCGAGCTGATCGAGGTGCAGGGTCCACGCGGCTGCCAGCAGGTGTTCCCGACCAACGGTGTAGGGCAGTGAATGGGTGAGCAGGATCTTTGATCCGTCGCCATCGGCGACGGCCTCCCAGCGCATCACGGTTCCCAGCAGATCCGGGGTATGCCCCCAAGCCGGCACATTCCAGGTGAATTTGAGGAGACGGCCCGGAACGTACTCCAGCACCTCGCCAGAAGCCGTCGCCCCAAGCTTGGGTGCGATCTGGACGACGACTTCGCCGCCTTCAGCGAGCTCTAGTTTGTCGATGGGACCACCCATCCACTTCGCGAGTTCGTGCGGGTCAGCAATATACTCCCATAGCCGTTCCACGGGGGCTTCGAAGTGGCGTTCGAAGTGAACCTCGTTCATGTCGTGGGTCCGACGAATGATGCCGTCGAGAGTGCCTTGCATGTGTTTCTCCATTCTTCTTCTGGGGTGGTGTCCGCGTCGAGAGGATCGAGGATGCCCTCGATACGAACTTTCGGCTTGCTTGTGATGCAGTAGGCCGGTCAGGACGCGACCGACTGCACCTCAGCCTTGTGGTACGGATACCGATCCGCGTCCTCGTTGCCGAGGTCAGGGTCGAAGTAGACGCACATCCGGCTGATCTGACCGTCGCGGATGTCGTAAACGCCGCAGAATCGGCCGGAAACTGACGAATGCCCGTCCCAGGCCCGACCCGTCACGGTCTCGCCCTCGGTCGTTCCCTCGATGATGACTCGGTTTCCGTGCTCGACGACAGAGAACTCGTCGATGTGGTGAATCATTCGCGCGAAGCGATCGCGTCCAGCGCCAGCACTCTTCATGGCTTCCAGCCCGAAGCCCGGCCCGAACTTCGGAGCATAGATCTCCACGTCGTCAGTGAAGAGCTCTATGGGGTTGCCCTCAATCCTCCCGTCGGCAATGCCATAAAAGCGCTTTACCAGGGCAACATTCGCCGATTCGACCATGTCGGGCTCGCTGTCCATGAAGGCCGGCGGCTGGGCCGCGAAGACAGGAGCGATGTCCATGAAGACATGCATGCTATCCACAAGTCCGTCAGGTCGGTGATGGACGTGGGTGACGCAGGGCAATGAGACGATGCTGCCGTCCAGCCGCGTGTACTCAGCATCCGCTACCAGCATCACCGAGTCGCCGTTCTCCCACACTTCCTTGAAGTGGTGCTTCATACCCCCGATCGCTCCGTAGAGTTGCATCGATGCTGCACGTGCGTTCTCCCGTCCGATGACGGGATCCGCGTTTCCGGATCTCAGGCTCACATCCTCGCTCAGATGTCCGACAAAGCCATCGACGTCTCCGGCGTCCATCGCCGCATAAAGTCCCGCCGCCCACTCGGGTGCGGGGATGCTGGTTTGCACACTCTTTCCACTCATTTCGTCTCCTTTGACGTCCTCTGTCAGGAATGCCGCCTGACGGGGGTGGTTTTTTGTTTGTATTGCAGTGCCACTGCGCCGATGAGGCGCTGGTTCTAATGTCGCGATGCAGCTATACAGGATCGACCAGAGGCCTAGTACCCGCCAACTCGCCTAATGCGGCGCCGATCAGGTCTCCGGTGTCGATGTGGACGCGCAACGACGTTACGAGTCCGCTGGAGTCGCGATCGACAATCGTCACGCAGGGCAGGACGAATTCGGTTCCGCCTCGCGTGGCGTAGTGCACGTCCGCTTCGAGCACCGAGGTTGTGGAGTTGATGTCCCAGCGGTTGCGGAGCTCATGGCGCATGCTGCTGATCAAAGACCAGAACGACCCCAATGCGCCTCCGATCGCCTCATGTCCGACCGCTGGGGGGTTATTTCCAAAGACGACTACGCCATCCGGGGCGAAGTGCGCCAGCACCTCATCCAGCCGGAGTGCGTCAACGCTGACGTAAAGTCCATCGATTGAATCAGTCATGTCGGTCCCCTACGCTGCTTCGCCCAAAGCGATGCGCCGCAGAGCTGTCAGTGTCCCCGTAACGCCTTGGATGTAGTCCCCTGTCATCGTCTTGGCGAAGGTTTCCTCGGCTTCGGAGCCTCCAGGCGTGCCGAGTACGACGAGGGCAAAGCTGAATCGAAGCTGGAGATTTTCGCCCTCTCCCTCTATTTCGTTGGCGATCGTCCCCAGGACCGGGCCCGACAGCCGGGTGAAAGTTACGCGATGGGGCTCCTCCAACGTGACTCGCTCCCTGAAGTCATTTCCGCCAACCGTGACATCCCGGTCGAAGGATCCGTCGTCGTATCGGGACACGATTTCGCAGGAACTGATTGCCGGCACGAACGGTAGAGCGTTGTTCGCCTTTTTCACTAAGCCGTCCCATACATCTGCTCGGGTGAGCAAGGGAACGTCCTGCCCATTAACAGGGATGGCCCTGCTGACAAAGATCATGTTGCCTCCTCTGTGCGGTGACCTCTTTGTTCACCATCAGATATAACTGTATGCAGTTTCATTGCGAAGTCAATAGTCTTTTGTACACACATTTAAGTATGACTTCCACAAGATAGTGTATGCAGTTTGCCCAAGATGCGACAGAATGGCTGTATGCCACAACCAAGTCTTTACATTGCCGGTATCGAGCCGCTTGTCCTCCCTGAAGCACGCCAGGCTGTCGGGCGCCTTCACTGCTACCTGCGAGAGTGCATCCTGGACGGACGGCTGCCTCCTGGGACCACACTGTCCCAAGCCGCCCTTGCTAAACAATTGGGCGTCAGTCGGACACCGCTCCGGGAGGTCTTGCGCATGCTGCAGGAGGAGGGTCTGGTGAAGTCAGAGCCCAATCAGCGCATGCGTGTGGCGGGTTTTGATGCAGCCGAACTCGATGCCACATACGGTTCCCGCATAGTGCTGGAGTGCCTAGCTGTAGCTATGACGATTGACGAGTTTGGCGCGAAGCAATCCCGGCACGCGAAGTCTGCGTTAACTACTATGCGCAAGTTGGCTGGAAAGCGTGACCTCGGAGGTTGGTTTGAAGCACATATCGAGTTTCACGGCTTGCTCAACCATGCAGCGCCCGAGCCTCTACGCACCGCGCTCAGATCGATGGCCGATCGAAGTGCACGGTATATTAGAGTGGGCCAACAGCTAGATCCCTCCGGCTGGCAGGAATCCGGCGACATAGAACACGAGGCCATTCTCGAGGCAGTCGTCTCCCGCGACGATGAAGCCGCAGTGTCAATGACTGCCCACCACCTTGAGCGGACGGCTATTCGGGTCTTGGCTAGTTGCGCTCCCGACTACGTGCCGAGGGCCGTCCCGCTGGCGTTGATCCAGGTCCACGCCAGTCGGGACGGTTGCGGACTTACGCCGCGGCGGCTTGCCGGTGCCTGAACTCGATCACGTGGTTGCGTCGTCGTAACCGACATAGCCGAGGGATTGGGCACCCTCTGGCCAATGTCCGCAGATGGCTCCGGTCAACTGGGTCTGCAGACACTTAGGCGGATCACAGGGACAGGCACGAATGGCATCGGAAGATCCTGCCGCTACTTTTCGCGGCCAATCGGGGTCGACGAAGATGGCGCGGGCAAGGGCCACCGCCGACGCCTTGTACTCCGTCATGGCATTCACCAGATCTGAAGGATCGCTAAGCCCTCCGTTAGCGATGACAGGAATACTCACCGCGTCGGCCAGAGCCTTCGAATCGGATAGGGCGTATCCCTTCCGTTTCAACAGGCCCTGGTTAGCCGCAAGCCTCAGGGTCTCGAACGTGGCCGGGATAGCAAACAGGAAATCCGCGCCATCAGCTTCCAACAAGGGAGCTAGGCGCACCGCATCTGCGAGCGTCCATCCGTCCTCAATGAGCTCATCACTGAGAAGATGCACGCCGACAATGAAATCCGGCCGCGTGCCCGCGATGACTCTCCGGACAACCTCCCGGGCAAATCGCACCCGGTTCTCGAAGCTGCCGCCCCATTGGTCCGTTCGCTGATTGGTGCGCGGCGATAGGAAACCCGATATCAGGAAGCCCTGCGCCGCGTGCAAATCGACACCATCAAATCCTGCACGCTCACACAGTTGCGCGGCGTACACGAATGCCTCGATTGACTCCTCTATCTCCCCTGCGGTGATCTCCTGCGCTGCGACCACACGACCAGGCGTGAGTTCGAATGGCACTGCTGACGGTGCGATGCGCCGCCTGCTCTCATACTCGTCCCATGGCCCCGCGTACCGGCCAGAATGCACGATCTGAACCACGGCGAGAGACCCGTGCCTGTGGATCTCTTCGGCCAGCTTTCGCAAGCCGGGCAGATGCTCCTCGTTGCTAACGACCGTCTGAAGCGGCATCTGCCGTCCGGACACGTTGACTGCGAAGTTCTCAGTGATGACCACGCCTAGACCGCCTTGGGCGCGCCGCCCATAGTGTTCGATCTGCTTCTCGCTCACAGTGCCGTCAGCGTTGCCGTACGAGACAGACATCGGTGCCTGCATGATGCGGTTGGGCGCCGTCCGCGTTCCCAGAGTCAGCGGTTCGAACAGAGGAGCGAATCCGGCATCCGTTGGACCGATTACCGTTACCGGCGCTGTCATTTGACTCCTCCGACAAGCCGTGCGGAAGGAACGTCTACCGAATTCGACAACTGCACGTTGTTGCTCAGTGTTCCCAATCGCCCGATTGTCACCTCAAGCCGATCGCCGGCCCGCAGCACCTCGCCCTTCCCCGCCCCGACTCCGGCAGGTGTTCCTGTCGCGATGACGTCACCTGGCTCCAGAGTCATGATGGAACTGGCGTGCGCGATGAGCTGCGCTACTCCGAAGATCATGTCCGATGTGTTGCCGTCTTGTTCGAGTGCGCCATTGCGCCACAGTTGCACCGGAAGCGCTTGTGGATCTGGGACAAACCACGCGGGGGTAACGCCGGGGCCGATTGGCGTAAAAGTATCGCGCCCCTTGGACCGCAGCCAGTCGAAAGCGAAAGGCGGCGCCAGCGGGTCGGGCCGACCATGGTGTCCGCGGGCCGAAATGTCGTTGACGATCGTATAACCGGCTACTGCGCTCAGGGCCTCCTCGACTGGCACGTCTTTCGCCCGCCGGCCGATCAACACTCCAAGTTCCGCCTCCCAGTCAACGCGGGCCGATCGGTCATCCGGAATCGCGATCTCCTCGTCGCTACCAATAATCGAGGTCGGGGGTAGCAGAAAGAAGAACGGTTCAAAGTGAGCGGGAGTCTCCGGCGACCCGAGCATTTCCTGCAGATGGCTACGGTAGTTCGCGCCAGCGCAGACTAGCTTGCCGGGTGACGGCACTGGCGCCAGCAGACGCAAAACATCGACGAGTTCTCCCTCGTCTGGCCGCAGCTCGCGAAGTGCTGGTTCCAAATCTGACCATACGCTCATGACGGCAGACACGTCAGGATAGGGCGCTAGTAACTGGTGGCGCCATACTCGCCCGTCCGAGTCAACGACACCGACGAATGATGCCCCCGGGTCGTTTTTCGACTCGCACGCTACCAAACTCCAAATAGACATCCGTACTCCCAGCTTCTTTGCTCGCAATGCGCTGCCCGTAGCAGCGCAGATGATTAGAGTGCATACAGTTTTAGCGGATGTCAAGGGATTGACATCCCATGTGAAACTGTACACACTTTATGTGAGCGACGAAACCGCGGTGACTGTCTCTCGTAACCTCCGACCGCGCATGCTTCCTCGAGTCAACCGGCAAGCCGAGGTCGGTTCTGATCTGCGGTGAGGCGCCCGATGATCATCCGGATCATCAATATTCGCAACGCCAGGCGCCTCACCGCTTCAACCAACAGTCCATAACATCACCGGAAGGAACGGGAACCGATGAGCCTTCACCTCCAACCGGACTGGCAACGCGTCATAGGGCAGTACGTGGAAATCAGACGTCCGGGCAAGAACGTTCGGACCGGGACCGTAGAGGCTGTCATGCCGGACAGTTCGATACTTTGGATCTCCGCCGAGGGAGCAGATCCGCGGGAATTGGTGGAAAGATCCGACGGCAGTCTCGTCTATGCTCGCTTCGCATGGGACGCCCCTCCGCCCATCGGCTGAGTCGAACCCAAAGCGAATTGCAGGAACTGTATGAGCTTGGTCAGCCGGCGGGCTTCCAGTCGGTGGCAGACAGCCAGCGCGGCAGGTCGTACACGTCCGGATCGATGGCACGGGTCCGTTCGAAGTCAGCCCGGTAGGCCGGCAGATTCACGAACCATTGGAACATAGCCTGCGCGTCGAATTGCCCGTCAAGGGCTCCGATCGGTACAGCCTCATACCGTGCCGGCCTGCCCGTATAGTCTGCAAAGGCCTCAGCAATCTGACTTCCGGTCCGCTCATCGCCGGCGATCTCGATGCTGCCGCCAGGGATGTCCGCGGTGCCGAGCATCACTGCCGCCGCGACTACCCCTACGTCGCGGACGGCGACCATTTGCAATGGAATACCGTCCGGAAGCGCCATGCGGACAACAATCTCCTCGCTCTCGATGCCAACTCCCATGAAGGAAAAATTGTCGAGGAAGAACGCGGGGCGAATGAACGAGGTGCGTGGGCTCAATGTCTCCAGATGCTCCTCGACGCGCCGCTTGCTCTCGAAATGCGGAATCCCGGTTTCGCGCTCTGCGCCGCCCACCGAGCTGAAGACGATGTGGTTGACACCGGCGGCAGCAGCAGCGTCAGCGAGAGTAATGCCTTGCCGAGTCTCGCCGGCCGGGCCCACTCCAGACTCACCGCCGGGCGAGGTCATGAAGAAGAAGGCATCGATTCCGGAAAGGGCTGGAACCAGGCTGTCCGGCTCATCAAGATCCGCGTAGACGAGTTCGACGCCACGCTCCGAGAGTTGGCGAGCACCCGCCGACTCAAGCTGTCGCACCAAGGCGCGCACATGCGCCCCTCCCTCAAGCAGCGCGTCGACGACTGCGCCACCTTGTTTGCCGGTAGCACCGAACACGGCAACTGTCGCCGGAGTTCCGGCGGGGGATGCAATGGCCATGATTTACTCCTCTAAGTAGTGTTTGGACAGCAATATAACCTTAGCCGGCTAAAGAATATTCCAGAAGGCCCCATGACTGAAGACAGCGCCACCCGCATTGCGCGCCACCCCGACGAAAATGGCCCGGTCAGCTCGCTGATACCGGCCGTGGCAAGAATCCATCGGACAATCGCACAATCACTTTTGAAGGATCTCGGGCTGGCGCCCGGACAAGAGCTCCTCCTGATGATGCTTTGGGAACGTGAACCCATCCCGCAGGCTGAGATCACACGCGACCTGCTAGTTGAACCACCGACCGTAACCAAAATGCTTGCCCGGATGGAGCGCGCTGGCGTGATCGTGCGCGCGCGCTCTGGAGAGGACAAGCGCGTGTTGTTGGTATCCCTAACCGATAAGGGCCGCGCACTGCAGGCGCCAGTCCAGGAAGTCTGGGCTGAACTCGAGCGCCGTACTGTCGCCAGCCTTTCCGCAGCCGACCGAGATCAGCTCATCCGACTCTTGGGGATGGTGCTCCTTGACCTGCGGCACGTCCTTTGATGCCGCCAGGTCTGACCGGACCTGGCCGGACTCGGAGCGCGACGAGAACTAATGAATCCGCTGCCGAGGAAGAAAAGCTTAACCAACTCAACTGTTTACCCACTGTGCTAATCTGAGGCCATGGCGGATTATGAGTCTCGGCTCACGCTCCGGAAGGCTGTCCTAACCACAGAGTCCGGCTATGCGAGACTGCCGGGCCTACCCAGAAAGAGTGGGTCCGCACCATGAGCGGGGCGCCAGGGGCGGCTGGCCCCCACGGCATTCAGGACCCAGGTAATCTCCTCCCGCCAGCTCACGCCCACGACGCACGCGATAACGCTGCGGAAGCCAAATTTCTTTACATTCCGTCCCACACAGTTCACCTTCCTCCAGCTAATGACCGAGGAGGGCGCTGACACACGGCCGATGTCACTCGCCACGAGTCCGACCCGGCCGTACCTGGAATACGCGGTCCGCCTCTCCGACTCAGCGTACAAACGTGCCTTCGCCGCCCTCCGCCCAGGGGACGAAGCGGCCGTCTTCGGCCCGCTAGGTGACTTCGTACTCCACGAGACGCGGCCTGCGATCTTCATCGCCGGCGGGATCGGCGCCACCCCCTTCAAAGGCATGGCCGAGTACGCTGCAGACTATTCGCTGCCCATTAGGGTCCGTCTCGTCTACAGCAGTCGCAACGAAGGCGAAATCGCGTATCGCGACGAGTTCGCCGCACTGGAAAAGCAGAATGACCGCTTTCGCCTACTCCACACACTCACTCGCCCCGACGGGGCCAGGTGGCAGGGGGCGACAGGACGAATTGATCGGGTCCTCCTCCTTGAGGCTGCTAACGGTCTCATTGACCCGATCTACTACATCAGCGGGACGCCAAGGATGGTCGTCGACACGTTGCATATACTCCGAGCCGGGGGCATTGCGGCGGACGCTATCGAGATCGAGGCGTTCCGCGGGTATGGCTAGGATCGAGCGGTCGGCTGGAGTCATCGGCGCTCAGGGGCAGGGCCGCGATCCTCCCCGTCGTAGACTTCGTTTTCAGGGAACACCTTCCGTGACACCTGCTCCTTCTTAGCCGCTCGTCTGCGGGGGGTTGTCGTCAGCGTCGTGTCGGGTTGTCAGGTTCGCCTCGACACGCTTGAGCAACCGTTCCAATACGTCCTGCTCCTGCTGCGAAAGGCCTTCCGTGGTCAGCTCCTCCAGCGTCGACCATGCCTGTTCCACCTTGTCCCGCAGCGCAAGGCCTGCTCGGGTGGCTCTCACCATCACGGTGCGGCGGTCTACGTCTGAGTGCCGGCGTGTGACAAAACCGGACTGTTCAAGGCGCTGTACCATACGGGTGACGGTCGACGGATCCAGTCCGAGCGCCTTGATCAGATCCCCTTGATGCTGTTCGCCCCGCTCCCACAGCTGGATCATCAGCACTTCCTGGCCGGCGTACAAGCCTGTGTCGCGCAGCAAACAGCCCGCTGTGGCCCGATGCGCCCTTGCAGCCCGGAATATCCATTCACTAATAGGCGTGCCCGGCATGGACCGAAGCGCATCGGGTACTGGCACGCTCGTCGGCGTCGTCAAAACAACCACCCCTATCTAGGAACCCGGGCGAAATCCGCAATTAATCTTGTCCAACCAATAAGGAAAGTCAAGCACGCCCTGCGATCGCCTACAAGGTGAGCAACGGGGAACTTCGCTGTGGAATGCGGTGTGCAGACTGGCTGTGCCAGTCTGGGAATATTTTCCGACGGATGTGCGCTAAAAGAATCATTGGCCGACCAATTAAACAAGCTTGCCGATGCACTTCGGCTTTCAGGAGGTGCGGCAGCGAGGACGAAGATGGTCGGCGCTGTAGGGCCGCAGGGCCATGCGCGACATCCCTCAGGGGCCAGCCAAGCCACTCAACACCACGTCTAGAAGGAGTCCTTAGCATGCAGTTCGGCGTATTTTCTGTCGGGGACATTACACCCGATCCCGTTACGGGCCGCTCCCCCAGCGAGCAGGAGCGGCTACACATGATGGTTGCCATCGCGGAGAAGGCTGAGGAGGTCGGATTCGATGTCTTTGCCACCGGCGAGCACCACAACCCGCCATTCGTGTCGTCTTCTCCGACGACCTTGCTGGCTTACATCGCTGCAAAGACGGAACGGATCACCCTGTCAACGTCGACGACCTTGATAACCACAAACGATCCGGTCAAGATCGCCGAGGACTTCGCCGTCCTGCAGCACCTGGCTGGGGGGCGGGTCGACTTGATGATGGGCCGCGGCAACACTGGCCCCGTCTACCCGTGGTTCGGCAAGAACATCCGGGACGGGATCCCCCTGGCAATTGAGAACTATGCACTCCTGCACCAGTTGTGGCGGAAAGAGTCCGTCAACTGGCAGGGCCGATTCCGGACGCCGCTCAATGGCTTCACGTCCACACCACGGCCGTTGGGCGGGGTTCCGCCGTTCGTGTGGCATGGTTCAGTTCGAAGCCCCGAGATCGCCGAGCAAGCCGCGTACTACGGGGATGGCTTCTTCGCTAATCATTTGTTCTTCCCCAAGGATCACTTCGTCGAGTTGGTCAACCTCTATCGGGATCGATTCGAGTTCTACGGGCACGGAAGCCGCCATCAAGCCTTTGTCGGACTGGGCGGTCAGGTGTTCATGCGCAGAAACTCCCAACAAGCACGGGGAGAATTCCGCCCATATTTCGAGAATTCGCCGGTCTACCGAGGGGGGCCCTCCCTTGAGGACGTTGCAGACCGTACTCCACTGACCGTTGGGAGTCCGCAGGAGGTCATCGAAAAAACGCTGACCTTCAGGGATAGGTTCGGCGACTACCAGCGCCAGCTTTTCTCGGTGGATTCCGCTGGCATGCCGCTAAAAACCGTGCTGGAACAGCTCGACCTGTTCGGTGAGATTCTTCCCATCCTACGGAAGGAGTTCGCGGCTGGCCGTCGGGAAGGCGTGCCCGATGCCCCGGCGCATCCTCTGTCCCCATCCCCGAAGCAGCTGGACGAACAACCAACGGGACTGTGAAACAGCGGACTCCGGAGACTTGACCTCCTGGTTTTGTATCACCGCTGGCCTCGTACCAACCGGAAACGCTGGTATCGTCCAATGGCCCGTGAGGACCTCACGAGCGGTCCGCGAGAGCCAAAGCAAACTCCCGCTGACCAACTGGAGGTCCTCACACGCGACCGCGACCTTCTGGTTACCGGCACTCACGAAGTCAGCCGGCGTCGGTGGTGCAACCCTTGAACCGCCCGATTGCAGGGGTTATCCACGGCCCACCTCGTCAGGCTGCCTGTGCCTGCAGCCCGGCCTGTTCGATGCCTCCAACAGCGGCCTTTTCGTCATTGTCGGATAAATCCCCGGACACACCAACCGCACCGATAAGCACTCCGTCAGAGGAACGAACCAGCACGCCGCCGGGCACAGCAATGAGCGTGGAGCCGACAGCCAGAGATGCGCCAGTAATGAAGTACGGCTGCTCCTCTGCCCTTTTCATCAGAGCACGCGAGCCTACACCCAGCGAGATTGCACCGAATGCCTTCGCATGGGCGATTTCAAACCGCTTGTTGGACGATCCGTCCTCTCGTTCGGCCGCGATGACATGGCCCCCGGCGTCGAGCACTACTACGGTTAGGGGATTCAGCCCGGATTCATTGCCCACGGAGAGGGCACCTGCGATGATCTGTCGCGCTGTTGCCAAGTCAATTCTGGTCGTCATGAGGTCACCTCAACTTCGGTCCGGCACTTCGCAAGTTGTCGATAACGGTGGAGGATGGGCTCTGTATAGCCGCTGGGCTGGGACCTGCCTTCGAAAACGAGAGCCCGGGCGGCCAGGAATGCCTCGTTGTCGTACCCCGGTGCCATATGCCGGTAGAGGGGATCGGTAGCATTCTGTTGGTCCACGATGAGCGCCATGCGCCTCAGTGACGAGTCGACCTGCTCAGGAGTGATGAGTCCGTGCAGCAGCCAATTCGCGACATGCTGTGATGAAATCCTGCACGTTGCCCTATCCTCCATGAGGGCCACATCGTTAATGTCGGGCACCTTTGAACATCCAATCCCTTGATCGACCCAGCGTACGACGTAGCCGAGAATCGACTGGAGGTTGTTGTCGAGCTCGGCTTGCTTCTCCGCCTCGGAGTAGGCCGTAGTGGCCAGCGGTATGACGAGGAGGTCACTCAACTGCACGTTTGAGGCCTGGGAGACGATTTGCCTCTGGGTCCTGAAGACGTCGATCTCGTGGTAGTGCAGCGCATGCAAGGTGGCAGCCGTCGGTGATGGTACCCAGGCCGTCGTGGCCCCAGCCTTGGGCTGCTCGATCTTTTCTGTCAGCATGGCTTCCATCAGGTCGGGCATTGCCCACATTCCCTTGCCGATCTGGGCACGGCCGGACATTCCGGCGCCGAGGCCGATCTCGACGTTGGACGCCTCATAAGCGCGGATCCATTGCTGCGTCTTCATCTCGGATTTCCGGACGAATGGGCCAGCGTGCATAGATGTATGGATCTCGTCGCCGGTACGGTCAAGGAATCCCGTGTTAATAAACACAACGCGTTCCCGTGCCGCGCGGAGACAGGCGCGGAGGTTCACGGAAGTCCGTCGCTCCTCGTCCATGATTCCGAGTTTGATTGTGAGTGCCGGCATTCCCAGAAGTCTTTCCACCCTGTCGAAAAGCTCGACAGTGAAGCCAACTTCTTCGGAGCCATGCATTTTAGGCTTGACCACGTACATGGCCCCAGTTCTGGAGTTAGGAAGCTTCCTTAAGCCGAGTAGGTCGTGCAGCGAACCAAGACCCGTGAAAATGGCGTCAAGAATGCCCTCCGGCACTTCATCGCCGTCCTCGTCGATAATCGCGTCGGTAGTCATCAGATGGCCGACCTGGCGGACGAACAGAAGTGATCGTCCCGGCAGGCTCGCGGTGCCGCCGTCGGGTGTGACGTAGGGACGGTCGCCGTTCAGGACTCGGTCGATGGTGGCCCCGTTCTTGCTAACCCGTTCTGACAGGGTGCCGCGCATCATCTCCAGCCAATTGCGGTACCCGTCCACCTTGTCACCTGCGTCCACTGCCGCGACAGAGTCTTCAAGGTCCATGATCGTGGTCACGGCGGATTCCAGAATGATGTCCTTGATGTTCGAGGCGTCGGCGGCGCCGACTGCGTCGTTGCCGTCAATGACAATTTCCAGATGGAGACCGTTGTTGACGAAAATCAAGGCCTTGGGAGACGCCGTGTCCCCTCGGTGCCCTACAAATTGCCGTGTGTTAGTCAGTCCCTTGCGGAGTCCTGTTGTGGTGAGAGCGACCAGTTGCCCATCCTGGACGAAATACGATCTGACGTCCCGATGGGATGCGTCCGTAAGCGGAATCGCCATGTCCAGGAATCGGCGACCGGCAGCGACGACGGCTGAACCCCGCAGCGGGTTGTAGGAATGACCGGCTTTGAGGGACCCTGTTTGGTCGATAGCGTCTGTTCCGTACAGGGCGTCGTAGAGGGAGCCCCAGCGGGCGTTCGCAGCGTTCACGGCGAACCGTCGGTTCAGCAACGGGACCACAAGTTGCGGTCCTGCCTGATGGCTGACTTCCGTGTCGACGCCGTCGGTTGTCACGGTCACATCGGTGAAATCCTCATCGATGAGGTAACCGATCTGCCGGAGAAATTCTTCATAGGATTCCGGATCCACCTTGCCCGGAGACTTCACGTGGTAGTCGTCGATCTTGGATTGCAGCTGCTCACGCCGGTCCAACAGGCTGCGATTGCGTCCGCGTAGTCCGCGAATGATCGACGCAGTACCCGCCCAGAACTGCCTCGGATCGATCCCAGTTCCGGGAAGTGCTTCGTTCTCTGCGAACTCAACCAGCGCGGAGGCGACCGATAAGCCCTCAATATTGATGCGTTCGTTCACAACGCTCCTTTGGGAAATACGTAGTTTGGATTGAAGTTCCGTGCAGGAAATGGCCCGGGACTGCCGCTTTCTATGGGCGCAGGTCGCGCTCCTGAGTTGAGCCGAACGGAACATCTGCCGTCAACTCGACCTTGACCGTGTGATGATCAGATCGAGTGACAAGAATTCCTGTTCGCGGAGAGTCGTGTGCCTCCTTGATTGCCTTCTCGACAGCCTTGTCCAGTTCGCGCTCGAGCTCCTGTCGGTCAGTTAACGTGAGGGTCACCGGGTATTCATTCGTCATGGTCTTCCTTGGTTGGTTTTATGGCCGGCGCGCCCGGCCGGCCATAGCTCAGCCCACGTACCGGGGTGAGTGGAGCGTCAGTATCCGGCGTGTTTGTCCACGATGTTGGTCAGCTTTTGTCCGTGAACGAACCGTTCGAGGTTGTCCAGGAAGATTGAAGTCTGACGATCCAAGGTGCCTCCCGTTGTGGCGCCGTTGTGCGGTGTCACGACGACGTTGGGCAGGTCCCAGAAAGGGCTCCCGTCCGGTAGCGGCTCCACGCCGTGCGCGTCCAGCCCGGCGGCTCGGATCTGCCCCTGCTGCAGCGCGTGCAACAAGTCGTCATCGTTAATGATTCCTCCGCGGGAAATGCATACGAGATTCGCGGTGGGCTTCATGGCAGCGAAAACGCCGGCGTCAAATACACCTCGGGTCGCGTCCGTGATGGGTGCCGTGATGACAATGTGGTCGCACTCACTGGCAAATTCGTGAAGTTGATCCGGCGAGTACAGTCGGTCAATCCCCGGCGCAGGAAGATCTGCGCGCCGCCGCAGACCCACCACTCGCATATGGAACGCCCGTGCCTTGTGGGCCAAATCCATGCCCGACCTCCCCAGCCCGAATATTCCGACGGTAGTGCCTGCCAGCTCACCATGGCGATACCTGTCCCAGCGGTGGGCTTCCTGCGCTCTCACCCACCGGGGAACGTCACGATCCAGCATCAGCAGCAGAAGCATGGCATGCTCGGCAAGCGGCACGGCGCCGTTTCCGACGGACGACGTCAGAACGACAGGACCGTTGACCAATTCAGGGAATAACGCACTATCGGGTCCGGCAAGCCAGCTGTGCACCCACTGCAGGCGGGGAGCCTGTCGCAGCTCGGCGGGAGTCACAGGACCGGCGATGGCCACGACATCTCCAAATGCCTGGCCGTCCACGACCGGGTCCGCTGTGTATCGGATCGTGAAGGGGCCGGCCAAGGTGTCGGCCATCTCTTGGTGTTCCTGCTTCAGGGAGCCCTTGATGACGATGACGCCGGCGCTCAAGGCCTGTCCCTTTCCTGCGGCGTGTGCTCCGTCCACACGAGGACTTCAAAACGATCAATGACTGGCAGGTCTACGACGAGATCTGCTCCGTCCACCCGGCCACTCAGTTTGTCACCGGACACGAGAGTACGTGCGGCGCCGCCTGCACCTCCCCTGATACGCAGTCTGTGGCCCCCAACCGGGGCGTAGTCTGCATAGCCGTGGCTCCGCACTCCAGAATGGTTGATGAGGTGGAAAACCTGCTTTCCGTGACTTCGGGCCGCCGTGACTTCCACGAAGTCCGGCAAGGTTGTGTCAACGTTGAGGCCTCTACCCAAGTGGTTGAGTGATTCCTCCAGCGCGCTTCGTATGCCGGCCAGTGCGAGGTCCCGGTAGGCGCGTCCAATAGACCAGGTATAGGTCAGCGCCCGTCCCGTCCCCAACTTGTGTTCGATGACCGCCGCGTCCGTCGACGGTACATGCCCGAAACAGTACTCGGGGGGCCCGAAGCGGGCAGGCGGGACCAGGAAGGCCCCAGCGCTTGCGTCTTTAGCGAGCCTAACGTGGTGGGCCCTGCCGTGTAGCGGGATGACGTCGCCGTTGGTATTTTGTGCGTAGGCCGACAGCAGTTCGGGGCCTTCATCGCTTCCGATGATGGCTTCGGCACCGGTACTCAGAGGCAGCACCGTGGCGTTTGTGACGTCAGCCAGTGTCGAAAGGAGAGAGCCTCCTGCCTCAACCCAGCTATCAATCACAGCGACGGCCTCCAGCTCCAGGGCGGAGGCTATCGGGAGAACCATCAGTTCATAGCATTCCAACTGCGAGGCCGGGAGACGATGCAGATGCTCGAGTTCGATGACATCGAATGGCACATGCAGTTCCACCAGGGCGCTGTAGAGTCCGCGGAACTCTGCCACAGCCGGCGGTAACGACCCACGGTCCATGTGTTCCGCCGGTGAGACGAGAAGCACCTTGGATGCGGTCGTCAGCTCGGCGTAGGTGTCGTCGTTGGCTTGGTGGAACTGGGTGATTTCCGCAGCTACACCTAGAGCGCTGTATTCGATGGCGCCGGGCGGACCCATGATGTAGGTCGAAATGGAACCGCCCCGGGACATTGCCTGGATGAGGTACTGGGCAAAGCGTTCGGGATGTTCGGCGGCCATTCGATAGGGGAAATCCAAGAATGCTACGCAGTTGACCAATACGGGAGTGGACGGCGCCCGCGTGAATGCGGCACTAACGGACTCAGCGGTCTGATGAGGCCAAAACTCCCGTCCGACAGCATTGTTGGCCTCGACGTACCGCATGTCCGCGGTGTCGTGAAGGATAAGCGGTGCCCCACTTTTTCGCTTTGCGATATGAGCCCGGATCCGCCCGCCAATGTCGAGGATGTTTTGATGCGCCCAGGCTTTCCAACGCGGATAGTTGGCATCCTGCGGCCCCTTCGGAAGGGCTTCCCCGGTTACCTGGCCCCATGCCTTTGCACAGGTTTCACAGTGGCAGGGCCCGAGGTATTCATGTGCGTAGTTCATTTCGCTGTACATGAACCAGTTGATGAAGAAGCCATCCACGTCGTACCGTGTCAGGACTTCATCGAGGATGGTGAACACTTCCTCCTGGAAGTAACCCGCGCTTGGGCAGGTCGTCACCAGATCGTTGAATATCTGGTGTTTGCCCTCGGCGCTGACGTATAGCCAATCGGGGCGTGCAGCAGCCATATGCGGCAGCACTTTGGAGAAGTCCATGCGTGCAAGAAGTTTCAGCCCACGCTCGTGGGCTGCTCTTACCGCGTCAAGGACGATGTCGCCCGAGGACCTTAGACCCAGGTTGGGATTGGATCTCTGAGATGCCAGGTCACTGGGGTAGCTGGCATAGATTCCGCCCGTATTGAGCAGCCAAGCATCAGCCCCGTGAGCTTGTACAAAATCAGCGACAGCGTCGGCGTCCAGTCCGGCGTCGATGAGGCGCAGATTTGTTTGCATCATCCGGAACGGAGCACGCCACCATTCCGGCCCGGCCATCCGGGCGGGGGCGGTTTGAGTGAGGGTCGCTGACATTACTGGTCCCCTGCGTCGATCATGAAGACGACGGCGTCACGCGGCGGTACGGTCACCACGAATTCGTGGGCTCCGACCCGGCGGACTGCCTCGTCTCCACCGCGATGCAGGCGGGGAACGGCAACCGAAGACATGTCTTCGCTCACCGAGATGACTGCTTCACGCTGGCTGCGAGTAGGGTTTAGAACCCACACGGCGAGCTGGCCATCGGCACGATGTAGCCGCACGATAACGTCGGCGTCGTCCGTCGATGCCTGCGGGTTCACTCCGGCCCAGTCCACCATCCACGCGAATATGTCCCGCGAGGCGGGGTCTTCATGCCGGGCATAGCCAATTCCCGGGTGGGACCCCAGCAGGAGTGTCTGACCGTTTCCGGATGAATTTTCGACGACGGCGGTGCGTCCGTCATCGTGGGTTCCGAGGGCTGTGCCGGTCGTTGTTTCATACCACTGGCGGTTGCCGCCTATGCGAAGCTCACCCTTCGGGGTGGACATGGTTGTTTGATCCAGGAGGTCTGGAACGAATTCCACGTCCACTTCACGCACTCCAAACAGTTCGTCCAAGGCACGGCCGGGCTGTCGTGGCTGTACCCATCCGTTCTGGCCGAAGTAGCCGGGGCAGGCTTCAGAGATGAGGCGTCCTCCAGCTTCAACCCACCGACGCAGCGTCGAAACAGTCTCGTCCTTGAGCATAAGCGGATACGGAAGGTATACGGCTTTGTAACCGCTGTCGATGAGATCGTCCACATGGACGAAGTCTGCACGGATACCGTTGTCGAAGAACGCTCGCCAGGCTCCGGAGGCAGCGTCGTGGTATTCCGCCGAGCTGACCCAATGATTTGCCAGGCCGGCGCCCGTGGAGGCATTCAGTTGCTGTGCGTAGGCAAGATCTTGAGATTCGGGTACAACGACGATGGCGACGTCGGCCTGCTGTGGCAGGGCCTCCCAGAGTTGGGTACGTTCGGGGGCGTTGACCCATTCCGCCATGTCAGCTACCGCAGCGGAGCGCGGTGTCCGTTCGCCGTCCATCCCGTAGGGGCCGAAGGCACCAAACAGGGGTCCGTTAAGCAGCGGGCGCCACCGGAGGTAAAACAGGCCGGATGCACCGTGAGCGAAGCTGGCCAGGTTCCAGTAGCGAATATCGTCGGGTGAGGCGATTCGCCCGTCGTCGCGTGATCGCCCCACTACCTGCGGCTGTAGCCACAACGGACCACCCTGAAGTTCGGCGTGCCAGAATGGCTTTCCCCGTGAAGCCGATCGTGTGAGGTCAAGGGCCAAGGGCTGGCGCCACGACTCGTCGCCGTGCCGTGCAGGTACGAAGGTCATGCCATAGAGATCGACGTCGTTTGCGGCCCTCCAGTCATCGGCACCGCGGGAAGAGGCATGACCAAGGGTCGCGGCGACCCCATGGGCGATGATGCTGTTGGACGGGTCGAGGTTGCGAATCAGGTCGATGCGCCACCGCATGAGGCGGTAGGCATTATCACGGCGGAACTCCAGCCAGTCGAGTACATCTCCATAGGCGTAGCCCCCACGGGGCGGGACGATGTCTTCGAAGGACGTAACGTGCCGTCCCCAGGCGGCGCCGAGGGCTTCAGGCCTGTCATATTTTTCCTGGAGCCATTCGCGGAATCGTGCCGCTGTCGCGTCGCAGTAACAGGCATCTTCCTCGTAGTTGCATTCATTCCAGACGTCATAGCCCATCAGGGAGGTACGGTCCCTGTATCGGGTGACCAAACGTGTGAGGAACTCCCCCGCAAGCTCGCGTGCATCCTCGTTGTCCAGGCACACGCCGGGGTTCCCGCCAATAGCGCTGGAGTCAAACATGCCGGACTCCACGGAGGAGCCGTTGCGCCGCTGATACCTTGTGTGCGGCAACCGCTTGAACACCCACTCGGGTGCCGTCTTGGTGAGCTCGGCAATGACGGTCTCGAGTCCGTTCCGTTCAGCGAGATCGAACTGCGCGTCGAAGTCCTCCCATTCCCATTGGTCCGGTGCGGGCTGGATCACGGACCACATGAACCAGTGTCGGAACGCCGTCATCCCGTCTTCGGCTGCAACCGCGTAATCGCGTTCCCAGTCTGCCCGGGGCGGGTTGGATTTCCGGTAGTAAACAGCTCCGTATGCGATTTGGCGGGGCTGCTTCGCCACCTGTGACTCTGACATGCTGCTCGAGGCTCCTTAGGGTTTCCGCAAATGGTGCGGAATGAACTGAATAATGTGCGGCGGTTGACCGGCTGGCTACGCCTGAATGGACTCGGGAAATTTGAGGGAAGGGGTGTGCCAGAGTGGAGGTCCGGGCACACCCCTCCCACTGGCTCACTGCCGCCGGACTCGCGTCCTGGGGGCAGTTCGCTAGGAATTTGTCAGAATGCAGCGCCGCGCGGGAGTGGCCTCGGCTGGCTTTCCACGCGTGACAGGGGGGTTTCCCATTCTTGGGCTTCCGGTGTTTTTTCCCACGCCTCAAGATCAAACAACCCGATGCCACGCCCATAGCCGGCTTCGTCGCTTTGCAGCCCCAACATGAAGGCCATCGTCTTACCATCCGGGCTGATGTTGGAGTTGACGGCACGCCACGAGTGATCCTCGGGCATCCGGGTCATCCGAACCCTGCGCATGGTTCCGTCCAGCTTCAACTTCCATAGGTCTTTGGGCGGATACGGCTTGTTCACGTCGCAGGAAGACTCCAGGCAGATGTGCTCGTTGTCGGGGAAAATTCCCTCGGGTTCGTTGTGTCGGTTTGTCTCGTCGACGTAGGTGCGCACGCGGCCTGTGACGAGGTTTACGCCGCGGGTCACAGAGTTGTATTCCGCTCGGTCCCCACGCTCTGGGCCCTGGTACTCGGCGAAGATGATTTCGGTGTCATCAAAGCGGAAGTCCTGCGGCTCGCACCAGCGGTACTGGCCGCCGGTGTAAACAATGCGGTCCTGGCCAAGCTGCGGCCGTCCGTCGGCACCATATTCAATCTCCCGGACATGGATCTGGTAGGTGAACTTGGGCAGTTCCGGGTTCTGGTGGTAGCCCTGCAGGTACGCGATTCGCGGAGCAGTCCACGATACTGCGAGGCCTTCCTGGATGAACGTATCTTCAAGGGGTGTGGGCGGGAGGTGCCTGTCTGCGGGCATCCACCAGATCTCCGACTCATGAATCCGGCTCGTGATCCGGTCCTTGAATTCCTTGGGACCGACCAGCAGATAGTCGCCGTTGTGCATGACCAGAACGCGCAGGAATGAGTGGCAGTCGCCGTGCTCGGTGATATTGATGGTTTCGCCGGTCGCAAGGTCGTACTCGAAGGCGTCCCCATAGTTCTTTCCGATGAAAGCAAGCTTGCGGCCGTCGGGGTACCAGTACGGCCGTTCGCCCCACTCGGTGACCTTGGTGTGAAAGGGCGGGGGGTTGTCGAGAACGTGCGGGATGGTGAGCGGTTTGTGCTCACGGAGCCAGTCGCGCTTTGCCGATTCCATGTCTTCGATGTCCATAGGATTCCTATCTCGTGCTTCTTGGGTAGGTGTGGTGTTTCAGGGGTGGTTTGCTTTAGGTGTGAGGCTGCCGCCAAGAACACGGTTCAGCTCCAGTGAGGCTGTCCGCAGGGACGCAATGATCAGGGATTCTCGTTCGACGGTCATGCGCGAGTTCGGGCCTGAGACCGATACCGCCATGGGCGCAACGGCACCCGGTACCCCCATCGCGTAACAGCGCACGCCAGTCTCCTGTTCACCTTCGTCGATGGCGTATCCCCGGCCGCGAATCAGGGCCAGCTCATGCCTCATCGCGTCGAGGTCGACGATCGTGGTCTCGGTGTAACGGAGCATTTTGTTGCCCCGCAGGATGTGGGCGGCTCGGTCGTCTTCCAACTGGGCGAGGATAGCCTTACCCACACCTGTGGAGTGCAGATTGACGCGTTTGCCTACTTCGATAAACATGCGCATTTGGCGCCGTCCCGGTACCTGGCCGATGTAAGTCACCATGTCGCCATCCAACATCGCCAGATTGGCGGTCTCGTTGATCTTCGCTTCGAGACGAACGAGGACCGGTCGGGCCCATTCGGCGAAGAAACCCGACGCCTGGTCGCCCAGCAATGCCAGGGACGGCCCCAGCGCGTATCTGCGCGATGGAAGTTGCCGCACGTACCCCATTGTCGTGAGGGTGCGGATCAATCGGTGAGCCGTCGGCAGTGCTACGCCGAGGTCCGCGGCCAGTTCGGAGATGCCTGCTTCTCCGCCCGTAGCTCCCATCCGCTCAAGCAATGCAAATGTCCGCTGAACAGACTGAACCCCGGTTCTTGCGGGCGTGGCGCTCATAGTGCAACGCCCTGTGGGCGGACCGCGATGATTTTCATCCCACGACTCCTCAGGCACCCATGCCGAGAAGGGCAGCGCGTTCGCGTCGACGCTGCTCCTGCACCAGGGGGTCCGGAACGGGAGACGCCGTCAGGAGCTTCTGTGTGTAGGGATGTTTCGGTGTGGAGGTGACTGTTTCCCCGTCTCCGTATTCGACTATTTCGCCGTGGAGCATGACGGCCACGCGATGACTGATATAGCGGACGACCTCCAGGTCGTGGGAAACGAAAAGGTACGCCACGCCTGTCGCCTGCTGAATCTCAATGAACAAATCGAGGATCCGGGCCTGGTTGGACAGATCCAAGGCAGAGACTGGTTCGTCGCAAACGATCAGGGACGGTTCGAGCGCCAGCGCTCGAGCGATCGCGATGCGCTGGCGCTGACCACCGGAGAACTCGCGGGGAAGGCGGCGGCCCGCATCGCGGGGCAGGTTCACCCGGTCAAGCAACTCGGCGACCCGGTTTCGAGCCTCGGCGCCCGCCAGTCCGCGTGCACGGAGCGGTTCCGAGAGGATGTCGGAAATTTCCATTGACGGGTTCAATGAATTGTAGGGGTCCTGGAAAACTACCTGAAGGTCACTGGACAATCCCCGGCGTTCGCGGCGGGAAAGATGGGTAATGTCCCGACCCCTGAAATGGATGCTCCCGCCGGCCACCGGGGCGAGTCCGAGCACAGCCCGGCCGAGAGTCGTTTTTCCGGATCCTGACTCGCCGACGAGGCCCATGGTCTCGCCCGCCCGGATGTCGAGTGAAACGCCCTTCAAAGCACGGAATGGCTTTCCCCTGAAGTGTCGGCTGCGGAATTCGATCTCGAGATCTTGAACCTTGAGCAGTTCTTCGCTGGGCTCAGATAGCGTGGACATGTTTGATGACCTCCGTGTTGTCGCGCTGGACCCGGGAGGGCCGGCCATGAAGAGTGGAGCCAAGAAGCATCTGGGTGTATTCGTGACGCGGGTTAGAGAAGATCGAGGACACGTCGTTTTGTTCGATGATTTTTCCGGACTTCATGACCACGACGCGGTCGCAAACATCTGCGACGACGCCGAAATTGTGCGTCACGAGAATGACTGCGAGATTGCGGGATTTCTGCAGGCGGCGGAGGATATCCAGGATTTCCGCCTGGACCGTTACATCCAGTGCTGTAGTAGGTTCATCCGCGATAATCAGTTCCGGGTCACACGAGACGGCGCCCGCAATAAGGACTCTCTGAGCCATCCCACCGCTGATTTCGTGCGGGTAGGAGTCATAGACACGCTGCGGATCGGAAATGTTGACCTGTTTCAGGAGATCGAGGGCACGCTTCCTGGCTTCGTCCCGTGAGAGGCCAAGCTTGATCCGGATCGGTTCAGCCAACTGGCTTCCGATCCGGGCTGAAGGATCCAGGTTGCTCATCGGCTCCTGCGGAATGTAGGCGATCTCACCGCCGCGGAGCTTCGTCATTTCCCGCTCGTTGGCGGTAGTGATGTCCTTCCCTGCCAGCCAGATGCGGCCAGCCGCGATCTTGCCTCCGTAGGGAAGGAGGCGAAGCATCGCCAGTGCTGTCTGGGTCTTGCCGGAACCGGATTCTCCGACGACTCCGAGCATTTCCCCGGCGCGTACGTCGAACGAGATGCCGTCAACGACCTTTGTTAGCGTCCCGTCCTTTCGGTCGTATCCCACGACCAGGTTGGCGACCTTCATCAGCACGCCCGGATCGATTTCCGGGTCTGTCTCCTTCGCTGCTGGTTCGGCTGTGTTCTGCAGATGAACCGCTGACTTCGCACGGCCAGCACGGCGGCGTTTGACCTGCGGCGCGAGGTCCTCCATGGCGTCACGCAACGCGTTGCCCAAAAGAAGGAGGCTTGCCACCGTAATGCCAATCGCAAGCCCGGGCCAGATGAAGGAGGTGGGCGACTGATAGATGGCCCGGAAGGCGTCCTGCAGCATTCCGCCCCAGGTCGGGACGGCCGGGTCGCCCAGGCCGATGAAGTCCAGGCCCGACTGCACAATAATCGCCACACTCATGATGAGTACGAAATGGATGACAATCGGTGCGCGTACCGCCGAGAGGATATGGCGGGCGATGATGCGGGAGTCCGAAAGGCCGGCCACCCTGGCCGCGTCCACGTAAAGGTTTTTCCGGACCTGAATGACCATGTTCCGTGTCAGGCGGAAGAAGCTGGGAGCCAGCATGATTCCAAGGACGGACATGGCGATGTAGGCGTTAGGTCCCGTCACCGTGTACAGCGCCACAAGAACGATCATGCTCGGCAGCACCATCACAAGATCAGAGATGCCTCCAACAACCAGGTCGAAGCTCTTGCCCCGGTAACCGGCAACGAGACCGAAACCGACGCCGACGACGGCGGCCACGGCAGCTGCGATGAGAGCACCGACCAGGGTCAGGCGCGCACCAAAGATCAGTCTGGCGAAGACATCCCGCCCGGCGCTGTCACCGCCCAGAAGGTAACCGTCACCCGGAGCAGCATTAATGCGATTCAGGCTGGCCATTCCGGGTTGGTTCCAGGTGATGAAGGGAGCAAACACTGCGCAGAACACGATGAGGGCCAGCACGGCGAGAGCCGCCACGCCTAGCGGGCGGTGCAGGAATCTCCTGACCAGGCCGCTCCTGCCCTCTGCAGCAGTCGTCGCATCATTGAAACTGATAGACGTCGATTCACTCATGACGAAATTCGCGCTTTCGGGTTGATGAAGCCGTTGAGGATATCGATGGCAAGATTCACTACGACCACCACAACGGTCATCGTCACCATCACACCCACGACGACGGGGATGTCATTTTTCAGGGTCGAGTCCACTGCCAGAGACCCCATTCCGTTGATTGCGTAGACCCGCTCGATGATGACAGCACCGCCGACCAGCGAGATGAACTGCAGCGACAGAACCGTCAGGGCAGGCGGGGCGGCGTTGCGCAGCACATGCCCCCAGAGAACCCTGCGGCCTGAAAGACCTCGGGCGCGGAGGGTCCTGACGTAGTCCTGTTCCAGCACCGAAATGACAGCTGACCGGACTTGCTGCGCCGTTGCGCTGCTCGCGCCGATGGTTAGTGCTGTGACTGGCAGGATGACCGACGACAACCATGCGGACGGCGATTTAGCGAAGGGGACGAAGCCGGTCGCGGGCAGGATTTGCAGTGAAATGGCGAATACCAGGACAAGGACAAGCGCAACCCAGAAACTCGGCAGGGCCAACCCGATAACGGAGACGAACTGCAAGGCACTGTCGATCCAGCCCCGCTTTACAGCAGCCAGCACTCCGATGCAGACGCTGAAGATTGTCACCAGGGCTATGGACAGCACGACGATTGAGAGGGTTACGGAAAGCCTCTGAAGAATGGTGGTCAGGACATCCTGCGATGTATACCAGGATGTTCCAAGGTCGCCCTGGACCGCTCCGGACAGCCAGCCCAGGTATTGCTGCCATAGGGGCTGGTCCAGCCCGAGTTCTGCAGCCTTCGCGGCCACAGCCTCTGGAGTTGCCTCGCCTCCGAGCACCTGGTCAGCGATGTTGGAGCCGCCGCTGTAGATCAGAGCATAGGTGACGGTGGATACCCCGAGCAGCAAAGCGATACCCATGAGCACCCGCTTGGCTATAAAGTGCAACATTCATTGCCTCCTCGCAATGGTTTTGTTTGGTGTTGGGGACACATTTCGTGTCCCCAACACCAGGTGGAACTCAGGACGTTGGCCGGTACGTCCGCAGCTCGGGGGTGGTGGCCCAGGGGCTATAGGTAAACTCGAACGTCTTGTCGGTGACAAAGAGTGAATTGATCCGGTACCACGGTGCGTAGTACGCCTGATCCACGATGTAGGTGCTGACAGCGGCCATGGCATCCTTGTACGCCTTGTCGTCGCCGTAGGCTGCCTGCGCCTTGTCGATCAGGGCGGTCAATTCAGGGGTTTCTGTGTGGAAGGAATTCCACGTGGCCTTGGCCGGCAGGTTCTTCTCCACATTGCGCCAGGCATCGCCGGATGTGAGCTGAATCCAGAAGGCCGAGAACTTACCCGACTTCATGACCGCGTTGTACTGGTCAGGAACGACCTGCTGTGTTTTCACCCGAATTCCAACATCGGCTAGCTGCTGGATCATGACAGGCTGAACTCCGCTGCGGAAGTCGAACGCCGGCAGGACAAGATCGAACCCGTCCGCGTAGCCGGCCTCCTTGAGAAGTTCCCGAGCCTTGGCAGGGTCAAAGGGATAGCGGTCTTCCAGCCCCTCGTCGTAGCCGATGTCGCCAGGAATGAAGATCTGGTTGGTGAGGGCGCCCTGTCCGAGCTCGATGTTTTCGAGGAATGCCTTGCGGTCAAGGGCATAGTTGATTGCCTGGCGTACGCGGACATCGGCCAGGGCCGGCGTGATGGCTCCCTTCCGGTCGACCAGCATGAGCCCGCGCCAGTCGACAGCCTGGGATGCGACCTTCAGCCCGCTGGATTCGAGTTCCTTGCGCGCAGCAGGATCGTACACACCGCCATCGACCTGATCGGACTTGACGGCATTGACCCGGGCCGAGGCCTCAGCGATTGGCAGAAGGCTGATTTCTTCAAACGGGAAGCTCTTGCTGTTCCAGTACTCCGGGTTGCGCTTGAACACGTACTGGGAAGCCGCGACCGTACGCGATTCATCAAGAACGTACGGGCCGGAGCCGGCCGGCTTGGTAGCTATCCCTTTGGTACCGACCTCCTTCGGGTTCCCGATTGCCCCGCCAAGGGTGGTGAGGTAGCCCAGGAATGCCGGGTCGGCCTCCTTGAGCTTGTAGATAGCTGTGTGCTCATCCACAACTTCCACATCGGCCAGATGCGCCATCATGATGGCGCTGCTACCGGCCTTGTCACGGAGGGCAATGGCGTTGACCTTGAGTGCCTCGGCGGTGAGCTTGGAACCGTCAGAGAACTTAACGTCGTCCCGGAGCTTGACGGTCAACTCGGTGTTGTCCGAATTGTAGGACCACTCGGTCGCCAGGTTTGCTTCGGGCTTGAGCGTCTCGTAGTTCAGCTTCAGCACCGTGTCGTAGACGGCCTGCCAGTAGTTGTCCTTGGCCCCACCCGAAAGCTGGGCCGGGTCAAAGGTGTCGTTGTCCACTGCCACTGCAAGCTTCAGTTCCGTTGACGTGGCACCTTGCGTATTTGTCGAGCCAGCGCCACAACCCACGAGTGACATCGCGAGAACGGCAGCCCCGATGGTCGCCAACTTAAGTCGATACTGCTTCATCTGACCTCCTTGTCAAAGAGTTAGGGATTTCCAGTGGTGTGACCTGCCTCACCGGTTGTGAAAAATACTGTACACACTATTTCCGGCCTTGGAAAGCACTTTTCGCATTGCGGAAGTCAATGAGCGCAAGCAACTAGGCGCTAATGGGACTCATGGACGGGTTTGGAAGGGTTAGAAAGTGCATACACCGCTGTTGAGGCTATAAATCGACCGGGCCGCCGCGAGAATCGGCGGCAGCAAGGCGCGCACGACCGATCGCACTTAGCGCATGAGTGGAGCAAGTTTGCCGCTGGCGCGATCATGGGTGATTTGTGAGCGTCGCGCGACCATGGGATTTCTGAGCGCCGGCGCGCCGGTAGCCGTGGCAATAGCTCAGCAGCTCATGGATGGCGCCGTCGGAGCCGGAGGCAGGATCACGGGCTTCAATCGCACAGGGGTAGGTCTTGTGAACGCTGACCCCACTTCACGCCGATCGGGTCATCCGCCTCCGCTGCGGGTGGGCTTAGAGGACGCGAATGCGTACACAGGCTCGGCCATCGTGAAGTCGGGCCGGCCCATCCTCACGCGCCATTTAGACGGCCGGCACCAGCCCAGCCGCTTGCGATTCAGCTACCGTGCCGTGGCTGAGCCCGCCGGTAATCATGCCAACGGCAGATTGAACCGCGCTCGGCTGGAAACCGGGATTCAGGCCCGCCAATACTGCGAGGGCGGTGGCCGACAGGTGTTGAGCCATCAACTCGGCCGCACGTTCCCGGTTACCGTCGGTAACGGCCTGAAGGAGCTGCTCGTGCTCCTGGTGACGTTCTGCCAACGAACCGGGATTGGCAGCCCTGAAGACACGCCAGTAGCGCTCACTGTGGGCGGCATAAGAGGCAATAGTCCGGCCGACGAACGCGCCGGACCTGGCGATCAGCACTGCATGGAAGCGGCGATGCAGAGTGGACCAAGATTCGAAATCCTCGCCCAGGGCGGCCCGGTTCATCGCTTTCAGAAGGCGTCGGCCTTCACGTAGCTCGTCAGCGGTCAGGCGTCCCGACGTCATATGGACACCGAGGCACTCCAGGGAAATCCGTGCCGCATAGAGTGCATCAAGCGCCTGCGGCTCAAATTTACTCACTCTAGCGCGCTGGTTGACGTCGGCCTCAATGAGGCCCTCCTCCTGCAACATGCGAAAGGCTTCACGCAGGGGTGTCCTACTGACCGCCAGCAATGTAGCTAGTTCAGACTGCTTGAGCACGGTATCCGGCGGGAGAACTCCGGCCATGATCAGTCCCCGCAGGTACGTGTGAATCGCCACGCTTGTCTGCCGAGGGTCGCTGACCATTGGCATGGGGTGCCCGGCTACCAAAGCGCTCACTGTCATGGGCTCATAGTAACTCAGTGTGTACGCAGTAGGAGGATGACCTGCCGGAGTTCATGCGCACAAATCCCTTAGAATCCGACGAATTGAGTGGCCAAGTGGGCTGCTGGAGTGCATTTGGAACCATTGACGTGTGGACACTATTGACCTAGTCTGCTTGGAAGCAACGAATTTGATTCCAAGATGCGGAAATAATATTTCACAAAACCGCCAGAGGGCGCACCTCCGGGCCATACGCAGGGCAACGGAAGCGTCGCGGGGTTTACCGTCTTGATCATGGATTATCACCCCCCTGCTGCCACCAACAACTCGGAAGGTCGCTTCATGTCCAATCTGGCCGATGTCCAATCCATCCCGTCCGCCCCCTCAACCGCGGCATTTGCGGCCCACCCGCGCTCGACAACGGATCCGATGGCTCGAAGCGCTGCGTCGACAGACCGCTCGGGGTTCATACCCACATCACTGCCGGATGCAGTTGTCCAATGCCAGTCAGGAGAGGACGTTGTAGATGCGCTCAGCCTCGCGCACGCCCACCAAGTGCCGATAGTGCCGCGAGGGGCGGGCACTGGGCTCGCGGCCGGAGCAAGCGCACACGCTGGCGAGGTCGTGGTGGACCTCTCCCGGATGAACCGTATCCTCAGCATCGACCCGGTGGAAATGATCGCCGTAGTGGAGCCCGGCGTGCTCAATGCCGAAGTAAACGCCGCCGCGGCGGAATACGGGCTCTTCTACGCCCCTGATCCCGCAAGTACTGCCATCTGCTCCATTGGAGGAAACATCGCTACAAATGCCGGCGGCATGTGGTGTGCCAAGTACGGTGTGACACGTGAATCCGTACTGGGGCTCCGCGTTGTGCTTTCCGATGGGCGGATACTCCGCACTGGTCGTAACACCATCAAGGGGGTCACTGGCTATGACTTCAATGCCCTCTTCATCGGATCCGAAGGAACCCTGGGAATCGTCGTTGAGGCGACCCTTCGTCTGCGCCCGCGCCCCGTGCGGACAGAGACCCTGGCCGCCTACTTCCCGGACATCGAGACCGCGGGGCGGGCAGCCTCAGCAATAACGGCAGCGCGTATTCAGCCCGCAATCCTGGAACTCATGGATGGGCCAACTATGGAGGCGGTCGACCAGGCCGAGGGGACACGTCATCGGGATCTAGGGGGCGCATTCCTTCTGGCGCAAACGGACGGGTACGGGGCACACCTTGAACTCGACGAGATCGTACGAGCTATAGAGCCGTTCGCCGGCTCCATTTGCCGTGCAGCGGACGCTGCGGAGGCAGCGTCACTCGTAAAGGCGAGGCGAGATGCAATCCCGGCGCTCGAAAAGCTTGGCCGTGTATCTATTGGCGACATCGCAGTACCGCGGAACAGGCTCGCAGACGCGTTTTCTGGCCTCGAAGAAATCGCGGCCCGCAATCGCGTCCGGATATTCAGCGTTGCGCACGCGGCCGACGGCAACCTGCATCCCATGATCGTCGTGGCGCCGGATGAGCCCATTACAAGCGGTCCGGCGAAAGCGGCACTGGGAGACATGTTCCACCTTGCCCAGGGATTGGGCGGTACGCTCACCGGCGAACACGGCGTAGGGCTCCTCAAACGGGAGTGGATCAGCGAAGAGCTCGGCGAAACTTCAATGAGCCTCCACCACGCCATCAAAGCCGCATTTGACCCTACCGGAATCCTGAATCCCGGAAAGGGCATCTGATAACGGCCTCTCAGGCATGGCGAATGCTGATGTGACCGCCTAGGCACAGAAGCGGCCGGGATTTTATGGCAACGAAACAGACACGTATGCATCGTTTTGGACAAGACGGACAATTACTCGAGATCGGCGACCTTTCATGAGCAATCCCAGCTCCCCGGACCAATCAGCCCATCGATCTGGCGTGGGTTCACAATCGGCGTGGCGCCGTCGAAACGTCGAGCTACTACTTGAGGACCTGAGGGTCAACGGACCGGGTACGCAATGTCAGCTGGCCACTCGAACAGGATTCTCGCCGGCAACCATTTCAAATCTGGTAGGGATTCTGCGGATTGATAGGCGAGTCCAAACACAACCCATAATCAGTTCCGGACGTCGAGCCGTAATGGTAGAAGCCACCGACAGCAATAACTTCGCGTTCATTGCACATCCGGTTGCCTGAGACGCACGGGGACACTAACGTCCTGCGATTGCAAGCAGCGCTAGCGCACTGTCGCGCGGTTTTTGGAGATCCAACCCGGTGTAGCTTTCGAATGCAGCAAGTCTGTTAACCACGGTGTTCCTGTGGCAGGCTAGCCGCTCTGCCGTCGCTACGAGGCTCCCGAGATCCAAAAAGACGCGCGCAGCCTCGAGAAGGCGTTCCCGTTCGGCGTCACTGCACCGGTCAAGCGCAGCGAGGATCAGGGTTGCCGGGTGGCAGTCCACTTGAGACAACCGGTGTGCCGTGATGGATAACCAGCGGTCCCTTAGCGTGAAGACTCCCTTGCTGCCCATTGGAAGGTCCTTCATGATTTCCCGGGCGGCGCTGACAGCCCTGCGCACCATTGCAATCCCATTAGAGGGGGGTGCCACTGCGACGGCCACGTCGTCGAACAGGGCGGCCTCCTGAAAACTGAGCTTTTCGTCGAGGGATGCCACCCGCGGCCGGATGACCAACGTGTGATGCCCTTGGTCATAGGTGAGCACAGGAAGTTCCCGGGGAGGGCGCGCACGGACCCGCCTCCTGATCAGTAGACCGTCGTTCCGGTCGATGGCCGCTACCAGGAACACCGCGTGAGGGTTGATGCGGAGGGCACCGGCTATTCGTGACAGATCTGTTGAGGACGGCTCGGCCGGCGCCAGCAATTGGGTCAGGTACTGCTGCTGCAGATCGGCGTCGGCGCCCTCAATTTCCTCCAGCTCCCTCAGATACCGCTCTTGAACGCTGGACGCGAAGCGGTCGACAGTCGCCCACACGACTTCCGCTTTCCTAACCAGCAGGGCAGGGTCTGCGCGCAGCTCCGGTGCGGATAAAGCATCCCACAGCACGGAGAAGTCGAGCCGTATCGCCCGGACCAGGCTGTCCAGCGGAACGCCCTGACGTGCCCTACGGGCGCCAAGTTCGGACGCGAAAACGGAGAGTGCGTCGATATCCGGGGCACTTCCGCCGAGTGCCGAGAGCATGGCAGAGAAGGAGTTCAGGCTGCTCCTTCGAAGGTCCTCAAGCGTCAGGCCCGAATCGGCGTAGGCGGGATCGGGAAGAATCCGGGTCAGGAAATTCTCTACGAGGTTGGGAAGCTGCCCACCCACAGCATCGACCAATTCCTGCCACTGTTCATCATCGTCCGCCATGTCTTACCTCTCGTTTGTACCTCCCACCTATCATCGCTGAACGAGACGTCAGCGGGCATGTATGTTCGTACATTTTTTGCCTGCCGTTCCGTTCTTCCCTGTCATGGGCATTCGGCCACCGCCTTGGGACGATCGAAGTCAGCTGCTCCTGTGGCAGCCCACACACTTTCACCGGCCAGGAGTTTCCATGACCACCATTGATCCAGTCGAGGAGCGGACAACGGCTGTCCGCCCCGACGAGCAATCCGGCTATAAGAAGGGCCTCTCAAACCGTCAGGTCCAGATGATCGGCATCGGCGGCGCCATCGGCACGGGCCTCTTCCTGGGCGCCGGCGGACGCCTTGCTTCAGCCGGGCCCGTCCTCCCCGTTGTCTACGCGATCTGCGGAGTGTTCGCCTTCTTCATCCTCCGCGCCCTCGGCGAGCTGGTGCTGCACCGCCCTTCATCGGGCTCGTTCGTCTCCTATGCACGGGAGTTCTACGGCGAAAAGGCCGCCTACATTTCAGGGTGGGTGTACTCGCTGTCCTGGGGGCTGACAGCGATTGTGGACATCACCGCCGTCGCGGTCTACCTGAACTACTGGACCGCCTTCAGCAGCGTTCCGCAATGGATCCTCGCGCTGGCTGCCCTGCTTGTGGTCACCGGCGTCAACCTCATCTCCGTGAAGCTGTTCGGTGAGCTGGAGTTCTGGTTCGCCATCATCAAGGTGGGCGCGCTCGTGGCGTTCCTCCTGGTGGGCGGCATCTTCCTCGCCGGCAACTTCCCGGTCGCAGGGCATCAGCCCGGGCTCTCCCTGATCGCTGACCACGGCGGCCTGCTGCCCAACGGGCTCCTGCCCGCCGTGATCATTGTGCAGGGCATTGTGTTCGCCTATGCAGGCATCGACATGATCGGCGTCGCCGCCGGCGAAACCAAGGACCCCCGGAAGATCATGCCTAAAGCGGTCAATGCGGTCATCTTCCGGATCGCCATCTTCTACGTGGGCTCCACGGCCCTGCTGGCGATGCTGCTTCCCTACAGCTCCTATAAAGCAGGCGAATCCCCGTTCGTGACCTTCTTCGCCAGCATCGGCGTTCCCGGTGCCGGCGACGTGATGAACTTCGTCGTCCTCACCGCCGCACTGTCCAGCCTCAACGCCGGGCTCTACTCCACCGGACGGATCTATCGCTCCATGGCCCAGACCGGGACAGCTCCCCGGTTCATGGAACGCATGAGCCGCGGCGGCGTCCCCTACGGCGGAATCCTCTTCACCGCTGCATTCACCCTCCTCGGAGTTGGACTCAACGCGGTGGTTCCAAAGATGGCCTTCGAAATCACCATCAACGCCACCGCCCTGGCCATCCTCTGCACGTGGGCCACCATCATTTTGTGCCAGCTCAAGCTGTACAAACTGTCCAAGGCAGGGCTCATGGCCCGGCCCGTCTTCCGGCTCTTCGGTGCGCCCTGGACCTCCTACCTCACGCTGGCCTTCCTTGCCGCGGTGCTGGTCCTGATGCTTTTCGATTTTCCGATCGGAACGTACACGGTCGCCTCCTTGGCGATCATCATCCCGGCCCTCATCGCCGGCTGGTATTCGGTGCGCAAACGCGTCAACGAGCTCGCCAGGACCCATCCGCTGACCGGTGCCATGCCAGCACTCCAGCCATCATCAACCCAGCGGTTCAACAACGAGGAGCACACATCATGACTGCCGCAGCAACGCGCCCCGCCCAGGCCCTGACCGGCAACTCCGGCGACCCCCGCCTCGGAGCGGCAGCTGACGCCGCGTCCTTCCTCCGCGACTTCCGCAGCCTCTCGGCCATCGGCGAAACGCCCGGCCACGGCGTGGACCGCCAGGCCGCCACTCCGGCGGACGCCCAGGCACGCGCGTGGTTCACCTCCCTCGCATCCCAGTACGGGTTCCGGACCGAGACGGACCGGATCGGCAACCTCTTCGCGCTGATCGAATGGAACCCCGGCGCACCCTACGTCCTCGTGGGCTCGCACCTGGACAGCCAGCCGACCGCCGGAAAGTACGACGGCGCGTACGGCGTCGCCGCTGCCCTGCACGCCGGCCGCCGGCTGGCGGACCGGGCAGCCTCCTCAGCGCCCGACGGCGGCACCGCGCCCGCCGCTCCCAAATACAACCTCGCCGTCGTTGACTGGTTCAACGAGGAAGGCTGCCGCTTCGCCCCGTCCATGATGGGAAGTTCCGTCTACACCGGAAAGCTCCCCGCCGACGTCGCCCTGTCCGTCCGTGACACCGCGGGCACTAGCGTGCGCGAAGCCCTGGCCGACATCGGACACCTCGGCAGCGGCGAGGGGCCCACGGCAGCCGCCTACGCCGAGATCCACATCGAACAGGGCCGTTCGATGGAGGACTCCGGCACCACGATCGGCCTGGTCCACGCCTGCTGGGCCGCCGCGAAATACACCGTAACCGTCCACGGCGAACAGGCGCACACCGGTTCAACCGTCATCGCCGACCGCAAGGACGCGCTGCTCGGGGCATCCCGGCTGGTGGTGCTGCTGCGCGAAATCGCGGACCACTTCAGCGGCGCCGTGCTGCACACCTCCGTGGGCCAGCTGACGGTCTACCCGAACTCGCCCGTCGTGGTGCCGTCCCGGGTGGAGCTTGTCATGGACCTGCGGACCGCCGACGAGGACATCCTGGCCTCCGCCAAGGCGCTGCTCCGCGCCGGGATCGCCGCGATTGAGACAGAGGCCAACGTCAGCATCGAGGTCGCCGAGTCCCATGCCTGGGGCATCAACCCCTATCAGCCCGCGGGTGTGGCCCTGGCCGCCGAATGCGCCGCTGAACTGGGCCTCAGCCACGGCCAGGTGTTCACGCTCGCCGGGCACGACTCCATCAACATGAAGGACGTCGTCCCCACCGTCATGCTGTTCGTCCCCAGCGTGGACGGCATCTCCCACAACGAGCGTGAGTACACGAACGACGACGACGCCTGCGCCGGCGTCGACATGCTGACCCGCGTCGTGGAACGGCTATGCAACGGCGACCTCGACGGTGCCGTCTCCCCCGGGCCCGGCACCCAGCCGGTGGCCAGCCAGCCGGAGGACACCAAGTGACCGGACGGATCAAAGTTGCCGTCATGCAGGCCACCGGCCTGGTCAACTCCCCGCAGCAGAACCTCAACAGGATCGCCGCCCGTGCGCAGGAAGCAAAGGCACTGGGTGCAAACCTTCTGGTCACCCCCGAGCTCTTCGTCAGCGGGTACGCGCCAAGCCTGGTCCACAGCACCGACGGGACGCCCCAGCGCCGGCAGCTCGCCGACATCGCCGCATCCACCGGTCTGGCGATCGTTGGCTCCACGGTCGAGCACGACCGCGAGCGGCACTACATTTCGGCGTCGTTCTTCGACCGCGACGGCACCGAACTGACCCGCTACCGCAAGCAGCACCTTTTCGGGGCCGTGGAAAAGGGCGCCTTCGACGCCGGTGAGGCGCCGCCCGCCGTCGTCCGCTTCAACGGAATCAACGTTGCCCTCGGCATCTGCTTCGACATCGAGTTTCCCGAGTTCGCGCGTGCCGCGGCCGTCGCGGGAGCGGAACTGCTGTGCATTCCGACGGCGGTCCCCCTGCGGGAAGCCGGCCAGGCCGACGCCCACCTCTTCGACACGCGGCTGATTCCGGCGATGGTGGTTCCCACCCGCGCCCTGGAAAGCCAACTGTTCATTGCGTATGCCAACCACGCCGGCCCGCATTTCGCGGGTCTCAGCACCGTTGCCGATCCGTATGGACGGCGCCTGGCGGCCGCGGGAGACGACTCGGCGCTCATCGTCGCGGACATTGCGGTGTCCACCCTTCGCCAGGCCCGGCTGGACACCGACTACCTTTCCCCCTTCATCCACAGTTCCCCGTTCATCCCCAGCGCAGTCAGCGCCCTCCCCCAGTAAGGACCCCCGTGACCATCGCAGCCACCAGCAAGCCGACTGCAAACCTGAGCATGCTCAGCCCCGATTTCCCGTTCCCCTACGACGACTACATCACCCATGAAGCGGGGATCGGCTCCGTCCCGGCAGACATGTACGGCACCGAAGTGGCCGTTGTGGGCGCCGGCATGTCGGGACTCGTCGCGGCCTACGAACTCATGAAGATGGGACTCAAGCCGGTTGTGTACGAGTCCTCCCGGATCGGCGGACGCCTTCGCGGAGGCACCCAGCCGGGCCAGGCCGGTCCGGTGGCGGATCTCGGCGGGATGCGCTTCCCGAAGACCGGCGCCTCATTCTTCCACTACGCGGACCTCGTCGGCATCGAAACCCAGCCGTTCCCCAACCCGCTGACCCCCGCCGCCGGCAGCACGGTCATCGAACTGGGCGGCAAGGCCCACTACGCCGAAACGCCCGACGATCTTCCCGGCTTCTTTCGGGACGTCTCCAACGCCTGGGACGACTGCCTGGAGGAACGCGCCCACTTCAGCGCCATGCAGGAAGCCATCCGCACCAGGGACCTTGGCACCATCAAGAGGCTCTGGAACGAGCTCGTGCCGCGCTTCGACGACACCTCCTTCTCCGGCTACCTGGCCACGTCCAAGGCCTTCTCCTCGCTGCCGTTCGAATACCGGGAGGCCTTCGGCCAGGTCGGGTTCGGCACGGGCGGCTGGGACACCAACTTCCCGGACAGCATCCTGGAGATCCTCCGCGTCGTGTACGTGGATGCCGACGCAGACCAGCACCGGATCATCGGCGGCGCCCAGCTCCTGCCGGAACGTCTCTGGAACCATGCCCCGTCCGGCCTGGCGCACTGGCCGGAAGGCACCAGCCTCGCGTCCCTGCACGGCGGGCACCCGCGGCCCGGCGTCGCCGCCATCCGGCGCGGTCCCGGCGGAGACGGCGGACCGGAAGGCAGCCCGACCGCCAGCCAGGGACCCATCGCCGTCACGGACAAGTGGGGACAATCGCGGGAGTACGCGGCGGTCATTGCGACGTGCCAGAGCTGGCTGCTCTCGGCGCGCATCGACGTCGACGAATCGCTCTTCAGCCACAAACTGTGGACGGCCATCGAGCGCAGCCACTACATGCAGTCCTCCAAGACGTTCGTCGTCGTCGACAGGCCGTTCTGGAAGGACATCGACCCGGAAACCGGCCGCCAGGTCATGAGCACCACGCTCACGGACCGGCTCACCCGCGGAACCTACCTGCTGGACAACGGCCCGGACCAGCCCGGCCTGATCTGCCTGTCCTACACCTGGAATGACGACGCCCTGAAGTGGCTGCCGCTGGATGCCGACGAACGGGTCCGGCTCATGCTGCACTCCCTGAAGCAGATCTACCCCACAGTGGACATCTCCTCGCACATCATCGGCGACCCCATCACGGTCTCCTGGGAGGACGACCCCAACTTCATGGGCGCCTTCAGCGACAACCTCCCCGGGCACTACCGCTACCAGGAACGGCTCTACACGCACTTCATGCAGGAAGGGACGGATGCGGCGCACCGCGGGATCTACCTGGCCGGCGACGGCATCTCATGGACCGGCGGCTGGGCCGACGGCGCGGTGACCACAGGCCTCAACGCCGTCTGGGGCGTCATGACACAGCTGGGCGGCAAAACCCATCCGGAGAACCCGGGTCCCGGCGACCGTTTCGACGAACTCAAACCGGTCCGACTCCCCTGACCAGATGGATGTGCCGGGCAACGGTCCAACACCGGGAGATGAACTTCGCGGCGTCGACACCGCGGCCCGCTCTGCGCCCCGGCTCAGCGACGAAGAGCCCGTAGACCCGATTCCTCTCACCGCGGATACTGAAGCCGGAAGGGCTGTGACCTGCGAGCACCACGATCTGCGATCGTCCTCAACAATGAAGAAAGGCCCTCCGACCCCGGGTATCCCGAGGTCGGAGGGCCTTCACTGTCGGCCTAAGGAGTTCCGCTGCAGCCGGACCTTCGACGAGGCCTGGCGGCAGACTGTTCGCGCGGACATCGTGCGGACGCCCCTTCGAGGACCAGCTGGCGGGTCATGGCGATGACAGCCCCTTGGCAGCTACCCGTTCCGGTGATGACTGTCACTTTGCCCGCCAGTCACCCAGCTGACGGCTCCGTTATAAGGGAGTCCTATCCAGTGGGTGGTCTTCGAATGAGCCAAACGAATGCCGGGGCTACACGTTGGCGAACTCGAGGTCCGCCTTGGCTTCGCGGGCGCGTGCCCGGTCTCCCAGACGGATGGCGCCGATGCCGCAGGCGACATAGGCGATGAAGATCCCGGCACCCAGCAGGGCTGGAGCTGTGTACGAACCTGTCGCCTCAAACAAGAAGCTGATGACGAGAGGGGTGCCGATGCTTAGGATGCCGATTAGGCCGTCCACAATTCCGAGCATCAAGGGGAACTGTTTCATTCCGAAGACTCTGGACGTCAGCAGTGTGAACATCGTGATGCTTCCGGCCTGAACTAGGCCGTAGAAAATTCCGAAGGCTACAGCCACCGGCACGGAGCCGGCGAATGGGAGAAGGAGGAAACCAACGAATCCGCAGACGCCCACCCCGACAAGGGCTACGGTTGTGCCCATCCTGTCGGCAAGGAGGCCAAGCAAAACCGCGCCGATGATATTGAAGATTGCCACGATTCCGAGGATGGTTCCTGCGAATGCCAGGTCAAAGCCCTTCACGACTAGTGCGTTGGCAACTTGCGAGCTGAATCCAGCGATGGAGTAGGCGCCGCTGAGTACCACGACAACCATGAGGACAAACGCGCGCGAGATTCGGAATTTGACTTTTGGGGCGGCGAAATCGGCGGGCCTGTAATCTTCGTGCGAGCTGCCGGGAACGAGAAGCGGATATTGCCCGATTTGGGCCGGATCGGGGCGAAGGGCGATCATGGCGGGTACACCGAGAACGACGATGATGCCGAAGGTGACTGCCACCGCATTGCGCCAGCCAATGCCGAGGATTAGGTTCGAGACAAGCGGGGCAGCGATGAGTGCCCCGATTCCCGACGCTGAGGAGGCGATTCCGAGGGCTAGTCCTCGACGATGCACGAACCACGCGGACACCACCCGGCCGAGAGCGATGAACCCACTCCAGGAGAGGCCCCCGCCAATCAAACCGCCCGCGATGTAGAGCGTCGCTATCGAAGTGGAGAAGTACAGCGCACCGTACGCGGCAAGCATCATCCCGACGCCCAGCATGATCATCCTGTGAACGCCGATGTGCCGTGAAACCGGGCCGCTGCTCATGCTGGCGCACATGGCAACGATCGAAAGCACCGAAAACATGCCGGTAATCGTTGAAAGCGATGCGTTCAAGTCTGTAATAAACACGGGAACGTACAGGCTGAGGGTGAGGAATCCAAAGCCCATGGTTGCCATCAAAACCAACATCAACAGAATGAGGTTGCGCCATCCAGAGAACTTTGTTGTGGATAATTGAGACATTGCGGTTCTACTTCCTTGTAGGCCGTCTTCGATCAGGTATTTGATCCAGGTCACACCATCAGGTTCGAGTGACTGGCTCCACAAGCTGGTGACCCACCCAGCGGCACAACGGTCACGCTTCCTCGCGGCTCACGCTGGATTTGTCCTACTGCCTCAAGCTTCCTGCCCGATCGCCGCGCTTATTGCGCAGTGACCCATATATTCCCGAGAGTCTGCTGTCGCCTGTCCGTCGCGTGTAAACGGGTTGTGGTGCCGAGCGCGGTGAATCCAAATCCCACCGCATAGATCGCGGCGAGCATGACCAGAAACCGGACCCGATAGTCGTACAAGTTCGCTGTTGTACGAGACGTTTGCATGCTTCTGCCTGTAGTTTGCAGGGAACCCTGCAGGAGTTCCACATCACCTTTGGGCCCTTCTGAAGATATTCAACAACTGTATGCACTTTGCGCAGAGTCGAGTACATTCTTCCTATGACAAATCACACCAGCGCATTCCAGCCAGCGTCAATCGACCTCCGGGGACGTACAGTGCTCGTTACCGGGGGCGGCGGTGGTATAGGGGCCGCGACGAGTCTAGTATTGGGCGCGTCTGGCGCAAACGTTGTCGTCAGCGACGTCACCGATGCCGGTGTCGAAACTGCTGATGCCATAGTCGCGGCCGGCGGCAGCGGCATCTTCGTGCGGGCGGATGTATCAGTCGAGGCGGAGGTTGAACGGCTTGTTGATACCGCCGTTGAGCGCTTCGGCCGCCTCGACGGCGCATTCAATAACGCCGGCGTCGAGCAATCAGGAACCCCCTTGCACCTGCTCACTGAAGAGACGTGGAACCGTGCAATACGAGTGGATCTCACTGGCGTATTTTTCTGTATCAAGCACGAAGTGAGGGCGATGCTGTCCACGGGAGGTGGATCCATAGTTAACACCGCGTCCTCGCTTGGGCAGACAGGGAGTCCCAACGCAAGCGAGTACGTCGCTGCCAAGCACGGAGTCGTCGGGCTGTCGCGCGCCGCCGCAGCGGATTATGGGCCAGACCAGATTCGGGTAAACGCGATCCTTCCCGGCGTAATTGAGACGCCGATGATAGCGCGGGTTACGGCGGACCCCGCTTTCGCCGACGGATTAGCGCGAGTGCGCGCCCGACACATGCTGGGGCGCTTCGGCGAGCCCGACGAGATCGGCGACACAGTCGCCTGGCTGCTGTCCGACCACTCGTCCTTCATAACCGGGACGGCGCTTGCGGTCGATGGCGGCTACCTCGCATCTTGAGGGCAGCCGGGGCAGTACTCTCTCCATGAGGTGGCAAGGCGCGGCAGCCGGCGCAGTAGGACTTGAGCTCCCCCACGCACACTTCTCCGGCTGATTAGCTAGTGGTCCGTGCATGCGACCGGCCGTTCTGGAAGGACATCGACCCGCACACCGGCCGCCAGGTCATGAGCACCACGCTCACCGACCGGCTCACCCGCGGAACCTACCTGCTGGACAACGGCCCGGACCAGCCCGCCCTCATCTGCCTGTCCTACACCTGGAACGACGACGCCCTCAAATGGCTGCCTCTGGACGCCGACGAACGCGTCCGGCTCATGCTGCACTCCCTGAAGCAGATCTACCCCACAGTGGGCATCGCCTCGCACATCATCGGCGACCCCATCACGGTCTCCCGGGAGGACGACCCCAACTTCATGGGCGCCTTCAGCGACACCGACTCCCCTAGGCATCGCCGCTATCGACTGTGCAGCCGCCACCGCCGGTGGCGGCTGGCCGCTGGCGAGGCATGAAGCACGACGGCCCGAGCCAGGACAGCCCAAGGACCGGATCAACGCTTGCCGCGCCGACCTCTGCGCCGCCGGATATTTAGTCCGTGCCGTCTATTGTGGGGCGCGAATCAGACTCCGCAGTGCTTCGGCGACAAGGGCGTGGTCCTCGTTGGAAGCCAGGCCCGACACGGTGGCCGCTGCCACAACCCCGACACCTTCGACAACAACTGGCACGGATCCGCCCGCCAGTGCGTATTCACTGGGATCGAGCCAACCTGCGGCGAACAGGTCCGGACCTCCGCTAGCGGCCCGTGCTTCTAGCAGAGCAGAGCTGGTTTCGAATCTCAATACGGTTGCGGCCTTGCGACGGATCCAATCGTCGTTATCCGGGGTCGCGCCGGGAAGAGAGACATGGAACAGGACGGCCGTTGAAGAACGGATATCAATTGCTATGGGGAGCTCAGACTTGAGTCCTTGCATGGCTAGGCTGCTCCCAAGTTGCCAAGCATCGGACCGGTCAAATCGAGGAAGGATCAATTCCCTTGATTCTGCTTCGAGTTGGGCGATCCTTTGAAAAGACTCTGTCATCGCAACCCGCCCCGATTGCCCGTCCCGGACCCGAGAGAAGCGAAGAGAGCACGGGACTCCCGGTAACCATGAGCCATGCGGTCAAGGATGTGGTCAACGGCGGAATCCGGCGCACAGTCGTCCGCGTGTTCCCGAAACTGTCCTGCCAGACGAAGCAAGGTACGTGAGAAGGTACGGGTTGCACGATATCCAGGGACGAGCTGGCGGATTTTGCTGTTGTCGAAAACTGCGCTGTGGCCGAGGTCACCCACAAGCAACTCTGACCACGTCCACTCCGGTGCTGCCAGCGGGAACATCTCTGAGGGAACGTGCACGAGCCTGGCGGGAGATCCGAATGCATTACCTACCGCGGCATAGATCTGGTCCCAGGTCCAGACGTCGTCACTCGTGATGTGGACGGCCTCGCCGATTGCACGCGGCTCGCCCAGCAGTCCGACTATCCCAACTGCAAGGTCGGCCGCGTGTGTGAGGGTCCAAAGTGATGTGCCGTCGCCGTGGACGGGAATGTCATCACCCCGTAACATCCGATGCACGACTGTCCATCCGCCCGGCAGTGGCGGCTTTCGGTCATCATAGGTGTGTGACGGCCGTACAACAGTGACTGGAAAGCCGCTCGTCACAAACGCGTCGAAGAGCCGATCCTCGCACGCGATCTTGTCGCGTGCATACTGCGTGTATCGGTTGTGGCGCTGAGTACTTTCAGTAATCGGGCTAGTAATTAGGGGCTTGCCGTACACGGAGGCGGAGCTAATATGCACGTACTGCTTGGTGCGGCCTGTAAAAAGCTCAATCATTCGGTCCGCGTCGGACGCGTCGAATGATAGAAAGTTGATCACTGCATCAAAACGACGGCCGGTCAGGACTGCTTCCAATTCGTCCGTGCCGACGTCAGCTTGCAGCCACGTCACACCGTCCTCGTTCGTTGTAGCCGATTTCGGGGTGCGCGTGACGGCTGTGACGTCTAAGCCTTGGTCGACGACTTCACGTAGAACGGCGGAACTGATGGTACCGGATCCTCCGAGGATCAGAACCCGGAGTGGTGCAAAATTGCCGCGGGTTCTGCTCATGCTGTGGGTGTGTAGTCGGTAACGCTGAGCAGGGAGCGGATCTCGTCAATGGTGGCCAAAACCGACACCGTCTCATCGAGCGGATGAAGCGGAGATTCCAAACGTCCCTCCCCCACATACCGGGCAAGTGCGTTGACCTGAAAACTCAGCGCGTCGTATCCTTCCTCGAACGTGTCATCCGTAAACGTTTCCGTCTGATCGATGCCGTTAACCTGCTTGCTGAGAACCAGCCCCGTCGGTGTAAAGAACGAGCTAGGAATGTCCACCCGCGCCTTCGAACCAATCACCGCTGCACGGGTGCCTGTCTTTGAGATCATGGAGGTCGCCGCCACCGCATCGACGCCCTCTTCAAAGCTCATCAGCGCTGTGGCCCGCAAATCGATCCCATTGGCCGTGGCTATCCCTGTCGCCTGAACTCGTCCAGGCTTGCCGAGGATAGCGGACACGAATGAGATCGGATAAACACCGAGATCCAGCAAGGCTCCGCCTGCGAGAGCAGGGTTCCACATGCGCCCGTTCGGGTCGTACGGTGAAACGACGCCGAAATCGGCGGCGACGTGGTGGATCTTACCCAGTTCTCCCGCGTCTATCAGCTGGCGCAGAATGTCCATCTGCGGCAGATAACGGGTCCACATGGCTTCCATCACAAACACCCCCGCGACCTTGGCAGCATCCGCTATTTGCTGTGCCTCAGCAGCGGAGGTTGCAATTGGCTTTTCAATCAGCAGATTCTTGCCTGCGGCGATCGCAAGGAGCGCCAGGTCGCGATGGGAGCTGTGGGGGGTGGCGATGTAGACGACGTCGATCTGTGGGTCAGCGAGCAGCGCCTCGGGCGTGGCGTACGTCCGGTCCACGCCGTAGGCAGAGGCGAAGGCTCCCGTTCGCTTGCTGTCACGGGCGGCAACGGCCACGACCTTCTGTGACGTGTGAAGGTGCGTTGCGCGCGCGAACCGCGTAGCTATCCATCCGGTGCCGATCACGCCCCATTTCAGTGCAGGGATGGACGCAGGGTCGGTCTGCCGGGCATTGGGAAGGGTCATCGTTGTTCCTTTTCAGTGTTTGGGGTGGTCAGCGTCGGAGGAGTCACCAAATTTGGGTACGGGCAAAGTCGGATGAGAGTTCAGAAAGCGGTCCCGCCGGGTAGTTCTGGTTTGCCTTTTTGAGCGTGCCAGTGAGATCGACATCCAGGACCACGGGGCTGCCGTCGGCTTCTTCGAATTCAGCGTCGACGAATCTGACCGGGGGAAGGTCGACGCTGTGTGTGACGCCAACCGTATATTCGTTGAATGTGCTTGAAAGTTGCGTCTCCAGATAGACAGATTCGCCTTCATCGATGATGCGGACGCGCGGTGGTTCGCTCAGGAATGCTGCGTTGGCTTCGCCCGCGTATGCATCTGCCCCTGGCGCGTAGACATTCTGGCGGATGTATACAGGCTGCTTCACATTCATGAATCGTTCGTGGTCCCCGCGGCTGGGATCTGCGACGAGCTCCAGATAATCCGCGAAAGTGGCCGGGTGCCCGTCATAGGCAGAAGTACCGTATCCGGCGATCTGTCCGGCGCGCTTGGTTGGTCCATAAGCCATGTCGGCGTCACCGGCAAGGAAGATATTGCCGATGTACCGGTCGTCCCCTCCGTGTATTGCGGCGTAGCCCGCCACCTGGGTGCTGTGTGGCGCATGGTACGGAGTTGGGCGCTCCACCACAGGTTCAACTGACACAGTTCCGCACACTAGGTTGTTGACGAACGCGCCGCCTTGGCTGAACACTTCGAGAGAGGCTCTCGAGCCAAGGATGTTGTGCTCGACAAGGTATGGGCCGTGGCTGACTTCGACGAAGAGATCCCGGCTGTTTCCGTAGAGCAGGTTGCGCGCGACGCGGGTTCCCTGGGTTTGCCAGTCCAGCCAGATGCCCAGCGAGCAATCGTGGATCCGGTTGTGGCGGATTGCCACGTCGATCGCGGCGTGCAGTTTAATGCCGGCGATCTCATAACCGTAGAATTCTCGCTTCACGGCGATGTTGTAGATGTGGTTGTCTTCAATCGTCGAGAATACGCAGCCCAGATGCCCGACGATTCCGTTCTGGCCGCAATCGAAGATAGTGTTCCGACGGACAATGTGGGATCCGATATAGTCTCGGTCCCAGCCAATTTGCCTCGCGGAGAAAACGGATTCCAGCTGATATTGATAACCGGGCTTGTCGCCGCGGACGGTGGCGAAGTTGTGGCCGGTGGAGCCTTCCTTGCCGAGCGAGATCGCGGAGCATTTTGCATCGTGGATGACGTTGTCCTCAATGATCCACCCCTTCGCCCAGTTCGGGCCGATCAGCCCTGGCTGGTCTGCGGTGGGCGGAGTCCAGGGGCTGGCAGCCTGCGCAAGCTCGAATCCGCGGACCGTGATGTAGTTGATGTGGTGGTCGGTCGGGAAGAAAACCGAACGGCGTACGTTGATCTCGACGAGTTCCGTCGTCGGATCAGCCCCCTGGAAGTTCGCCCAGATGGTGGTCTCGCTGTCGCTGACCTCAGCGCGCCAGGTGTAAAGCGTCTGGTCCGGGTTACGCACCTGATCGGTTGAACCGGTCCAGTTGTCGACTACGTGGGTTCGCCGCTGCGGGTTTAAGACATCCTCGAGGCTTTCAGCTTCATAGAAGCTCAACCCGTTCAGGTACACGTCACCGAGGTGCTTCTTTTCGGCGTCGGCGTCCGCGTATACGATCCAGTCACCGTCGATCTCCTCGCTGTATGGGTTGAAGCCTCCGAATAGCGAGTTGGGCACGACCGCCTTCCACACTGTTCCGGAGACATTGGTCCACTCGCGTATCTGCTCGGAACCTTTGATACGGACATGCTCGCCTGGGGCGGCTTCGAAAGTGATACGGCGTTGGTCGCTGATCCCACCGCGAACAGGGCGAACCCATTCGCGATAAGTGCCTTCATGGACAACGACCGTATCGCCGGGCTGTGCACGCGTCGCTGCGTGGTTGATTGTGCGGAACGGGTGATCCGCGGTGCCGTCGGAATGGTCGCTGCCAGTGGTGGCGACGTGGAGCACGGAGGTCATATCTAGGGGGATCCTTCAGTATCGGTGTGAATTGATTGATGTAGACCGTTTTGCATGTGCACGGGGCGGTCCAGAGCGGAGGCCGACGACAGACGCCGGGCTATCGCCACCGCACGGAGCGGCGGCCAACGCAAGAAGGCGCATTGCCCAGGGTGGTGTGTGGCCAACTGGGGCCCTAGACCTGCAGATAGGCCGAGAAGATATGGGGCGCATCGGCGACTGTATGTATACCGTCGTCCTCCCGGAACCACAGCGGCTGACATCCGCTGGCCTAGGTTCCGGGAAGACGATGGTCGTCACTTTCCTACGCCTGCGGTGAGGCCCGCGATGAGCTGGCGTCGACCGAAGATATACAGGATCACGATCGGAAGAGTCGACAGCACTACAGCGGCGAGGACCGCCGGAACATTTGTCGTGAACTCTCCCTGAAACGTCCAAAGTGCGAGCGGAAGGACGCGTTTGTCAGGGCTCTGAGTTAGCACGAGGGGGAATATGAACCCGTTCCAGACGTGGAGCCCGTTGTAGATCGCGACTGTGCTAAGCGCAGGTCGTGCCAGGGGGAGCACTAGGGTCGTCAGCGTACGCCAATCGCTAGCGCCGTCCACCCGCATCGCCTCATACAGTTCGCCCGGGATGTCACGGAGAAAGTTGACAAGAATGATGATGGTCAATGGCATGGCAAAGGCGACCGAGGGAAGGATCAACGCCAGAAGGCTGTCGTAGAGTCCGGCACGAGTGATCATCAGATAGACAGGGATGATGACCGCCTGCAGCGGGATCGCCAGGCCAAGGAGGAACATCGAGAAACTCCCGCGCAGCCACCTGTTCGTACGGGAGCCGCGGACAATCGCATATGCCGCACCCAGCGCGAAGGCAACGGTAATGACCACTGTTCCAAAAGTGACGATAAAACTGTTTCCCAGATAAGTGACGAAGTTATTGGTCAGGACGACGGCATAGTTGTCCAGCGTGGGATTTGCCGGCGGCAGAAGAGCATTCTCCTTGAAAAATCCCGTCTGGCTTTTCAGGCTTGTGATCACCACGTAGTAGAGCGGGGCAATTGCAAAGACCAGCCACATCGTTGCAGTCAGCGCACCAAGAATATTGGGTTTCTCTCCAGCCGTCCTGGGCCAGATGCTTGAACGCGTTGGCCGCTCAGTGGATGGTGTTACAGCTTCGGTAGCCATCAGACTCCCTCCAAATCGCTGCTCATTTTCGAAAATCCGGACAGTTTTGTCAGCCCAAGGGACAATGCCAGCCCAAACAGGACGAGGATCACAGCCAGAACGCTGGCGACGCCCATGTTCTGGCCTTGGAAACCGGTCAGGTACATGTCGAGCGGAAGGACTCGTGTCGCCGTACCCGGGCCACCCATGGTCAGCACATATACGAGGTCGAAGTACGTAAGCGATCCGACCAGCATGAGCGTTGAAGACGTGATGATCGTGTTACGGAGCTGAGGCAAAGTGATGTGGAAAAACTGCTGCACGCGACCTGCTCCGTCAATCCGGGCCGCCTCATACATGGAGGCGGGGATCTGCTGCACACCGCCTTGGTACAGCAGAGCGTGGAAGGGCAGGTACTGCCACGTGATGATGATGATCACCACGAGGAGGGCCGTGTCTGGGTTGCCGAGCCAATCCTTCGCTAGCCACGACAATCCACTTGATGCTCCTAGTCCGAAGTTGGGATCGAGCAGGGCACGCCAGGAAAGGGCGATCGCGGCGGAAGAGACCAGAAGGGGCACGAAGAACAGAACGGCAAAGACAGCCCGGTACTTCTGACGTCCCGCAGTGAAGACGCCAATCAGGATGGCCAGAGGTGTCTGGATCAGCCAGCTCGCGATCATCATTTGCAGGGTGAGGCCAAGCGACTCGTAAGTCTGGGGATCAGCGAGAGCCGAGATCCAGTTGTCGATGCCGGCAGGCGTGATCGGCCCAATGCCGTCCCAATTGGTGAAGCTCAATCCGAGAACAATGATCAGCGGGATGATCGCGAAACTGACAAACATCACGAGCGCGGGTGCCGCATACCAGAGGCTTGGTCCTGCGAAAAGCGACCGTTTTCCGCGCGGGGTACGGGGGCGCCCGGCGCCGACCGTTTGGGGCGGCGCCGGCGTGTTAAGTCCAGTAGTCATGAGGAGAAATTCCGTCGCTACTGGATGGTCTTGTTCATCGCGTCAGCGAACTGCTGGGCAGTCATCTGGCCGAGGAACACTTTGTCGAGGTTGGTGAGCATTGCGTCCGCAGCCGCTGGCGCAATGGCCTGGTCCCAGGACAGAGTGAAGTTGGGGGCGTCCTTTGACATCGTGTAGACATCCATGAGGAAGTCGCCGTTGGGGCTGGCAGAAATCTTGCTCTCGATACCGAGCACGGGAGGCACACCGCCGCCCTCAATCAAGTTGTCCACGTAAGCCTCAGTCATGTTGCCCTTGGCGAGGAACTGCTTAGCGGCCGTCTGCTTCGCCTCGGAGGCATCAGATGAGATGGACCAGTAGTTCGAAGCGTTGCCCACAACATTCTTGGGGTCTCCGGCGCCACCGCCAACGGTTGGGAAGGGTGCCCATCCGAGTGAGGACTTCGTAAACTCAGGGTCTGCGGTCTTCATGCTGGCATATGCCCAGGCCCCCTGCACGATCATCGCCGCCTTGCCAGTGGTCACCAACGCGGTATCGGCGTTACTGTCGGTCGCCACCGAATGGTAGCCCTCAATGAATCCGCCTGCCTCAACGAGCTGCTGGATCTTGTCGACTGACTCGGCAATTGCCGGGTCGGACCATGCATCCTTTTTGTTCTGCTGGATCGCTTCGAACACCTTGGGGCCGCCAATGCGTTCAACCAGGTATTCGAGCCACATCAGTTGTGGCCACTTGCTGGCACCACCCATGGCGAACGGAGCAATCCCGTTTGCCTTGAGCGTGCTCACATCCTGCAGCAGTTCGTCCCAGGTTGCCGGTGGCGAGTCGATACCCGCCTTCTTGAACAGGTCCTTGTTGAAGTAGAGGACCACTGGCTGCACAGTGTTATTCGGAATGGCGTACAGCGTGCCGTCAATTTTTCCGTTGTTGACGATCGAGGGGAAGAATTCCTTCGTCAGTGACTCGTCGAGTGGAATGACCTTTTTCGAGTCCACGTAGGTCTTGAAGTTGCCCGCGCCGCCCCAGGACCAGACCAGGGTCGGGGCATCCCCGGATCCGATCGCTGTACGGATTTTCTGCTTGAAAGCGTCGTTCTGGAAGAACTGAACCTTTATGCTCTCGTCGGCGTGGTCTTTGTTCCAGCTGTCGAAGCCGGCCTGCACGGTCTTCTGCTGACCCGTCAGCGCCCAAGCTGTGGCTCCTTCGGAGGCGGACGGTCCAGTTGATCCGCAACCGCTCATGGCTAGTGCCGCGGCTGCGACTGTCGCTACGACTGCCGCAAAGCGGCTTGTCTTCTGCGTGAGCTTCATCGCTCATACCTTTCTAGGTGGGTTGGGGCATTTTTCGTACGAAAGTTTCGTTTCGCTTGCGAATGCTTCATGGCTAGATTCGCCCACGCATGGCGCGCCAGTCAAGGATTAGTGCAGCGAAAAACTTTCGTTATGATGGAGTTGACCGCGCTCGCTCCCAGCGGTTAGAAATGGCACACGACCGGAACGGAATCGACAATGACTACAACAGGCCAATCCATGAGTGGCAGCCGCGTAACGCTGTCCAGGGTCGCCGAAGAAGGCGGCGTTTCAGTCTCCACCGCTTCGAAGGTGCTCAACGGTCGCAGCGGTGTCGGAACTGAGACGCGGCGTGCCATTGAGGAGGTGGCCGAGCGTTTGGGCTACATCGGTGTCGGCGAACGCGAACGACCACAGCGCGGCAGCCGTGAACCTCTCATCGAAGTTGTCGTCGACTCGCTCCGCAATCCCTACACGCTTGCGCTCCTCTGCGGTGCAGTGACGGCCGCTGAAAATGCCGAAGTGGCGATCGTTACGCGGTCGCTGGGTGCGATTGAGAAGCAGACCTCGTTGAAGTGGGCTCAGCGCCTGGCACGCGGCGGACGCATCGGAGTTATCGAGGTTACCTCGGAGTTTTCCGTCGAGCGTGTCCGTGCCTTGCAGAGCGTGGGTCTTCCGTTCGTGCTGGTTGACCCCCTCGAGGTGCCGCGGATGAGCCTGGTCAGCGTCGGCGCTACCAACTGGGCAGGCGGCATGGAAGCGACCCGGCACCTCATTGAACTGGGCCACTCGGATATCGCATACATCGGGGGCCCATCGGGTGCCGACTGCGATGTAGCTCGCACTCACGGATATCAGGCGGCGATGCAGCGGGCAGGATTGCGCATCGACCTCGCGGAAGTCGTCCACGGGCCTTTTACCTTCGAGCAGGGACTTGCCGCTGGGACCAAGGTTCTCAGCCGCCCTGTGCCTCCGACAGCAATTTTTGCGGCCAGTGATGTCACGGCAATGGGAGTGCTGGAGGCGGCACGCACCCTCGGTATCAGTGTTCCCGAACAGCTGAGCATAGTCGGGTTCGACAACACACTTCTGGCGCACACATCCTCACCAAGGCTAACGACAATCCATCAGCCGGTCGAGGAGATCGGACAGACGGCGGTCGAAACGGTGCAGAAGCTCGCTCGCGGCGAGGTTCTGCCGTCCAAGCGTGTTGAGCTTGCCACGCATCTGGTGGTTCGCGACTCAACCGCGCCGCCGGCGTCACTACGAGGGGCGTAAAGGCCACGTCGACATTCGACCTAATCACCTTCGTTAGGTGCCGGGCCCAACCGCAGTCGGCCTGGAAGCACTGTGGCACCTCATAGCGCTCTAATGCAGGCATCCCTACAGAGGTTGGTTTCCATGAACGTCGGCACAGGAAAGAAGCCTACGCTCGCACAGATTGCTAGGTCGGTTGGGGTCTCCCCCTCCACTGTGTCAAAGGTCCTAAATGGGCGCGATGATGTCTCGGCGGCGACCAGGGAAGGCGTCCTGGTTGCCCTCAGGAAGGCTGGCTACAGGTCACCCACTCGGCGACGTCCCGCGGCAGATCCTCCGGTTGTCGAGGTCGCCATCAATGGCGTCGACGCGGAATTCTTACCGCCCCTGCTGAGCGGCATCCTTGGCACCGCATCCGATGAAGGAGTCGACGTGCTACTGAGAATCGCTGGCGGATCCGGGACTGAGCGACACTCTGAACGCAAGTCGCACGTGCCACCTAGAGATACCTCGATGGTTGTAACGGCGGCGTTTTCCGACGCTGATCTGCCCCGACTTCAAGGGAAAGGCATCCCATCCGTCGTCATCAACCCATTCAACGCACAGTCCGGATCAGTCAGTATCGGAGTCACCAACTGGGCGGGAGGCCGGGCCGCCACTGAGCATCTTCTCGACCTTGGCCATCGGCGTATCGCCTATCTTGGCGGTCCGGCTGAGGCTGAATGCAATCAGGCTCGGATGCACGGCTATTGGTCGGCCCTGACGATGAGCAGAATAGACATAACGCCCGGACTCGTTATCCACGGAAGGTTTCACGCCCAGCATGGCGTTGCCGGTCTCGCCGCACTGCTCGCCTTGCCAAACCCGCCCACAGCGATCTTCGCCGCCAACGACGCCATCGCCATCGGCGTCCTGAGGGAAGCATACCGGCGAAAAATTCGTGTTCCTGAGGATCTCAGCGTTGTCGGCTTCGACGGGACAGTATTGGCAGAGAACTCCGTTCCGTCCCTTACGTCTGTGGCTCAGCCCCTCCACAACATGGGCCGAGCGGCACTGAGCACGGTCCTCCGCCTGGCCCGCGGCGAACAACTCGGAACGGACCGAATCGAGCTCACAACACGTCTCGTCATTCGCGAATCCACTGCACCGGCTCCGGCAGGTTAAGGCCCTGAGCTGTTCCCTCCGCGGCGTTTGGTGCCCCGAGACGCGAGGCGGGGCGGTGACCCCACCCGCAGCGTCACCGACCCGCCAACGCGGCCGCGACGTCGACGGCTCCGGACACTGGTACAGAACGCACTCAGGGAGCGGCCGTCCGGCACCGGCTGATCAGGCGAGCGGCACAGCGGGACTGGCGCCAGGCTCCCGTGCCCGACTTGCTGTGGTTCGAAGCGGGGCCTCCAGGAGGGACCGAACTACGCTGCCGGCGGCGCCCAGTACGGCCCAAGGCGGGCAGGCTGATGTTCTGCGGCAGGTCCGTCCCCGGGGCATATGTGGCCAGGCTGTCGGAGGGGACAGGTTGGACGCACTCCCCCAGGAATGCAAAGTGGCCGCCCCAGCACCACGGAAGAGACGTAGAACAACCTGATCGTAGATACCAGGGCAATTCCGAGGTAGTGACCTGCCGGCCTAACCGCCCTCGGGGCTTCGGCCTCACCCGCGGTCAGTGCTAACTTCAGCTGCCAACCCTGTTCCGGGATGGCCGTGGTCACCTTGGCGATTCAAGCCGATTTCCCTGATTCCATCAGATCTAAGCACGCACGCCAGATTTCCTCGTGGGACATCGCCGACACTACCCGGCGCGCGCCAGCGTCGGGGAGCAGTCCCAACCGCCGCTGAACTTATCACGGGTCTCCCTTGAAATGTCTCGGCGGTCTGCACCCCTCTATTGACCTTAGTTCACCATCACCAATATAGTTCAGAACATAAACTAATTAAGGGATGCTACGGCGCCCTCTGAACCAAGGACGCTTCATGACTCTTCAGCCCACCCCTGCAGACCGCTTCACCTTTGGCCTTTGGACCGTTGGCTGGACTGGCGCCGATCCGTTCGGTGTTGCCACTCGCCCGGCCCTGGACCCGGTCGAGGCCGTCCACAAGTTGAGCGAACTCGGCGCGTACGGCATCACCTTCCACGACAACGACCTGATCCCGTTCGACGCCACGGCCTCCGAACGGGAGCTGATCCTGAAGAATTTCAAGGCAGCCCTGGCCGAGACCGGCCTGAAGACCCCCATGGTGACCACCAACCTGTTCAGCCACCCCGTCTTCAAGGACGGTGGGTTCACCTCCAACGACCGTTCCGTCCGCCGGTTCGCCCTGAGCAAGGTCCTGCAGAACATCGACCTCGCGGCCGAGCTGGGCGCCGAGACCTTCGTGATGTGGGGCGGACGCGAAGGCAGCGAGTACGACGGCTCCAAGGACCTCTCGGCGGCCCTGGACCGAATGAAAGAGGGTGTGGACACGGCCGCGGCCTACATCAAGAACAAGGGCTACGGCCTGCGGATCGCCCTGGAACCCAAGCCCAACGAGCCCCGCGGCGACATCTTCCTGCCCACGGTCGGACACGGCCTGGCCTTCATCGCCCAGCTCGAACACGGCGACATCGTGGGCCTGAACCCGGAAACCGGTCACGAGCAGATGGCCGGCCTGAACTTCACTCACGGCATCGCCCAGGCGCTCTGGGCGGGCAAGCTCTTCCACATCGACCTCAACGGCCAGCGCGGCATCAAGTACGACCAGGACCTCGTCTTCGGCCACGGCGACCTCACCAGCGCCTTCTTCACCGTGGATCTCCTCGAGAACGGCTTCCCCAATGGCGGACCCAGGTACGACGGCCCGCGCCACTTCGACTACAAGCCCTCCCGCACCGACGGCTACGACGGCGTGTGGGAGTCGGCAAAGTCCAACATGTCCATGTACCTTCTCCTGAAGGAACGCGCCCTCGCTTTCCGCGCCGACCCGGAAGTCCAGGAAGCCCTTGCGACGTCCGGCGTCTTCGAATTGGGCGAACCCACGTTGAACGCCGGCGAGACCGCCGCCGAGCTGCTGGCTGACGCCAACGCATTTGAAACGTTCGACGCCGATGCGGCCGCCCAGCGCTCGTTCGCGTTTGTCCGGCTCAACCAGCTGGCCATCGAGCACCTGCTCGGCGCCCGCTAGGCCAGCTCCTCCCAACCAATAAATACCCATTGCCGCCGGATCCGGACTTCCCGGGTCCGGCGGCAATCTTGCAGAAAGAAACCGCCATGCCGCTGGTCGCAGGAATCGACAGCTCCACCCAGTCATGCAAAGTGGTGATCCGCGACGCCGGCACCGGTGCGCTGATCCGCCAAGGGCGCGCGGCCCACCCCGAAGGCACCGAGATCCACCCCGACCACTGGTGGACCGCCCTCCAGGAAGCCGTCGCACAGGCCGGCGGCCTCGACGACGTCGCCGCAGTTTCCGTCGGCGGCCAGCAGCACGGCATGGTGTGCCTGGACTCCTCCGGCGCCGTGATCCGTCCCGCACTGCTATGGAACGACACCCGCTCCGCCGGCGACGCGGAACAGCTCATCGCAGAAGCGGGCGACGGCGACGCTGCCGCCGGCGCCGCCTACTGGGCCAACGCCACCGGAACCGTCCCGGTCGCCTCCCTGACCATCACCAAACTGCGCTGGCTGGCGCGGGAGGAACCCGACAACGCCCGCCGCATCGCGGCCGTGTGCCTCCCACACGACTGGCTGTCCTGGCGCCTCGCCGGCCACGGCCCGGGATCGGGCCCCTCTTCCTTGCAGCTGCTCCGGACGGACAGGTCCGATGCGTCCGGCACGGGCTATTTCTCCGCTGAGTCTGGGACCTACCTTCCCGGGATCCTCGAGAAGGTCCTGGGCCACGTACCGGTACTTCCCGCCGTCGCCGGCCCCTTTGAGGCCACCGGCAAAACGCCGTCCGGCACGCTGATCGGCCCCGGTGCCGGCGACAACGCTGCCGCAGCCCTCGGCGTGGACGCCCGGCCCGGCGACGTTGTGGTGTCGCTCGGGACATCCGGGACGGTGTTCGCCGTGTCCGAGACTCCGGCTGCTGACGCGACAGGGCTCGTTGCCGGATTCGCCGACGCCACAGGCAACTTCCTCCCGCTGGCCTGCACGCTGAACGCCACCCGGATCTTCGATTCCACCGCTGCGCTCCTGGGTGTCACACTGGCAGAACTCACGGAACTGGCCCTCAGCGCCCCCGCAGGTTCCGGCGGACTCACGCTCGTGCCTTACTTCGAAGGTGAGCGCACGCCAAACCTGCCGCACGCCACCGGATCCCTGCACGGCGCCACCCTGGCCAGTTACACCCGCAGCAACCTCGCCCGGGCGGCCATCGAAGGCGTCCTCTGCTCCCTCGCCGACGGTCTGGCCGCCCTGCAGGCACAAGGCGTGCTTGCCGCCCGGATCATCCTCGTGGGAGGCGGGGCACAGTCCGCGGCGGTGCAGCAGATTGCCGCCTCCGTTTTCGGGCTCCCTGTGGTGGTGCCCGAGCCCGGGGAATACGTGGCCGACGGCGCCGCCCGCCAGGCCGCGGCCATCCTCACCGGAGACTGCCCGGCATGGGAGCTCGACGCGAGGACCATACCGACGTCGAAACCTGCACCGGAAATCCTCGAACGATACCGGCGCATTGCCGAAACCCAAGCGGTGTAGCGATGGCTGAGTTCAGCATCCTGTCGGCGCACTACACTGCAGTCGTCACCTCCCGAGGCGCTGCGCTTCGACAGTTGCGCCACAGCGGCCGGGACCTGGTCGTATCCTTTCCGGCGAATGGCCCCATCCCGGACTACCGAGGCATTATTGCCGCGCCCTGGCCCAACCGAATCGAGGACGGCAGATACATCTTCGATGGTGTCCGCTACCAACTGCCGGTCAACGAGACCGCCAGATCATCCGCCCTTCACGGCCTCGTTTTCGACGAGGAATGGTCCCTCCAAGATCAGGATGAGTCATGGGTGACCCTCGCCTGTACGCTGCAACCGACACCGGGTTACCCTTTCATGCTCAGGATCACGGCAACCTACCTAGTCAGCAATTCCGGCCTTACGATCCACATTGAAACGACCAACCTGGGCGAGCACGCGGCGCCCTATGGGCTGTGCCCTCACCCCTACCTGATCGCCGGACCGTCCCCAATGGCTGAATGGACGATGCAGTTCAAGGCAGACGAATTCCTGGAGGTGACACCCGATCGGCTGCTGCCTACCGCCACCCGCACGGTCAACGGCCACGAGTTCGACTTCAGGACACCGCACCGCATAGGGACGACAATGATCGACCACGCCTTCACGGGCGTGGATTTTGACCACCAAGGCCGCTCACAGTTGATCATTCGCGATCCGGCCGGGATCGGTGTCGGAATGGAATGGGATCGGACGTGCCCCTGGGTCCAAATCCACACCGCCGACAAAAGGCCGCCACTCCCAAACCGGATCGGCCTCGCAGTCGAACCCATGACCTGCCCACCGGACGCCTTCAACAGCGAAATAGATCTGTTCCGACTTGAGCCCTCAGCAACGCATGAGGCAATGTGGCGAATTTTTGCCCTGTGACGTTCAAGCCTGCTGTCCCGACACGATCCAGCGGCCCCTTCGCACCCTGCGGCCCCAATTCGGGGAGTCCAGCCCGTTACGTAGTTGACCTAAGGAAGGAAATGCCAAGATGGCTATTCAACACACCGTCGCCTTCACCCTCGTCCATTCGGAGGAGTCCGCAGAGGAAGCGGACTTCCTCTCCTCAAGCAAAGCTGTGCTTGCAGGCATCCCGGGGGTCTTCAATTTCCGTATAAGACGGCAAGTGAGTCCAAAAAGCAAGTTCCGTTTCCAGTTCTCCATGGAGTTCATGGACCGGACTTCATTCAGCGACTACGAGAACCACCCAGCCCATATGGACTACGTCGCAACACGCTGGGTCCAGGAAGTAGCCCACTTCCAGGAACTTGACTTCATGGACTGGTGAAATCCCCTCCTACTCCGCAGTGGGGTTCACGGCCACTCCGGCAATTCGGCTTCCCGCTGCGCAGGGATTCATGACGCAGCGCGCTGCGCGAGCTCAGCGGGATTTCGGGTTAGGCATCATCGGGGGGCCACCCGCGGGTCACCGAGCTGCAACAACTTCGACAGATCAAAGGTGACACGAACCCGGGTGATTAGTCCGTCTTCAACGTGAAGCCAGCTGGCCACTGGGAACGGCTCGCCTGCGCCATGTGGGTGAAGGTCGAACCAAGTCATAACATCGCCATCGGTAATCCACTGCTTGTGGATCACAAGTGTACGGGTCCACTCAAAGATGCGCGCGAGGGATTCTTGATATTGGTTGGCGCCCTCGATCTTTCCCAAGGAGCCGTTGATTCGGACGTCCGCAGCGAACACATCGGACAGACTCGTCAGATCGTTTCGGCGCCAGGCGTCGAAGTACGCTTCGGCGACTTCCTTGGCCCTGCCTTCGCGTTCGCGGGGTTTCATATTCATGACGTCTCTTTCAGCCTCAGAGTTCGAGTGATTGGAGGGAGCACGAGGTGCTTTCCGGGCGGCGAGATAGGACAACCCACCTCACAGTAGCGGCACGCAGTTATTGAAGACCTGGAGGGAATGGCCGGCACTGCAACTGGAAGCGCAACGGAACAATAACCGTGTAGCTGTCCGAGCGAAGCCGCCAATAACGAACGTACAGACGTTGTCGGTACCCCGATAACTCTGGGTGTACCGCTCGCCGTTCCGCTCCAGCTAGCATGATGCCTTCTTCCAGGCGACCTCGCTTAGGTGTAGCTTCAGCGCCGCGGCTTACCGGCAAGAGCCACGAACCAGGCCGTCGCCGTCGCCACGTGCATGGATCCAAGAGACAAAGCTGTGGCCAAATCGCCTGCGTTAGTCAAAGAGACCATGCTCAATACACCGAAAATGAGACCGGCCCAGGCCGCGAAGCGACGGAATCCGGCACGCCGACGACTGAACAGCGACACGACGAGTCCGCCCACCACAAACGGCGCTAGGGTGGCGGCTGCCACCGCAAAAAGTGAGATCGCATAGGGCTGCCCCACCTGCCAAGAGGCGCCGGCCAGACTCCCGGCGCCAAATGCTACGAGGTTGAACAACAGAACGGAGGCGGCTGCGGCTGCCAATCGCGACGGACGAACGATCCGTGCGGTTGAGGACGTAGATGCTCTGGTTGTGATGGGATTGGTCATAGCGATACTCGTTCCAAGTTTGTTTTGGTAAGGGGATTTGATTCTGTTGGGATTACATGAACCGGTGAAATGTTGAAGGCGGGCTTCGCCTCAACAGCGAAAGGAAATGGGCGCCGGACTCGTTCGGCTGCTTCGGCTGATCCGGCTAGCCGTTGTCTGCATTCCGATACTCTGCGGATCTCAGGGCGTCGTCAGGGAGGAAGGCCTCTCAAAGAAGAATCCGAGACCCTCGAAACCTTGAAGCGGCCGACAGCACCTTAAGGGCTTGCATGGAGATGGTCGGCGAGCTGTCTATGCTGGGTTCGACCCGGAGTTGCTAACGATTTTCGACAGCCGAAGCGCCCCAGCTCCGGAGGTACCGGACGCGTATCTGTCAGTGGCCAAGTTGCGCTGCGAAGCGCGCGATGGCGTCTTCGGGAGTTGGCGCGGGACCGAAGAGTTCCGTTTGACGTTTGGTGTTCGCGACGTACCTGCCGCTGTCGAACCAGGCTGCCATGCCTCCCATGTCGCTCATGAGCGGGGCAGACTTTCCAACAATCTTGCCTCCGGCACGTAGCAATGCAGTGGGCACCGCCATCACCCGGATCTTCTTGTCTTTCAGCTGCGAAGCAACGCCAGCCCCTTCCCGCATGCTGACCGGACGGGTCCAGCCCAGATCTATGCGCTCTCCGTCAGCGACGTCGGCGTCGACCGCTTCTGCCAGGTATGTCGCAAGGTCGCTTGTCAGCACGAACGTCAAGGGAACGTTCTTGGAGCCGAGCCAGATCATGCGCCCCTTTTCAAACGGGTCACCGGCAAGCTGGGCGATCTGGTCGAAAAATGCTCCGGGACGCAACGCAACGAACGGAACGCCGAGTTCTTCTAGCTTGTCTTCGGCGAGCTTCTTGTGCCAGAAGTGCGGCACATCTGGTGTCTGGTCACTGGTGAGGATGCTGGTGAGCACAAAGCGCTTTACACCGGCTTTGTTGGCGGCGATGGCAAGGTTGGTGTTGCCGACGGTGTCGATCTCATGGGCGTTCTTGTTGTTCCCGGTGTAACCCGCTGCTGTGGTGATTACCGCGGCTGAGCCGATCATTGCGGCGACGAGAGAATCCACGTCGAGCATGTCGCCGCGGGCTATCGCAACACCCTTGGCTTCGAGCTTGGCCGCATTCGATGTCGGGCGGACGAGCGCACGCACCTTCTTACCTCGGGCAAGGAGCCGGTCGACTACCTGGCCCCCAAGTGATCCCGTAGCACCGACAACGAGGACTGGTTCCTTTTCAGACATGTTTTTCTCCTAAGTATTTTGTTCTGTATTTTGCTTTGGCGGGGGCTCGCGCGCTGTGCCTTGCGATATGCAAACCTCCAGGAGGGTCCAAATTGACCCCGTCATGTTTGGCGCTACGACACAACGAGCGGGATGCTCGGCTGGAGGATGATCCCGCTCGTTCTGGATTCCCATGAGTTGAAGCAATGCGCGGTCCTGGCGCGACGCTCCATGCCGATGTGTGTGCTGCAAATCCGAAGCAAGGGGCCCGGTGCCCGGATCTCTGCGCCTGATTCATTGGATGGCCAAGTGAGAGACCCGGGCAGCGGTACCCCGGTATGTAGTTCAGCCGAGCGGACTAGTTAAGCGCAGGGTAGTCCGTGTATCCGCGGTGATCCCCGCCGAAGAACCCGCCGCGTTCCGGGTTGTTAAACGGACCGCCCGCCTTAAGCCGAACAGGGAGGTCGGGGTTGGCGAGGAAGAGGGCTCCGTAGGCGAGCAATTCCGTTGTGCCCTCCTCGACCAGAGCCAGTTCCTCAAGGCCTGTCGGGGCGGGATGCGTGGCTGGGTTGAGGATGAGCGCACCGGGCCACTGGCCTCGGAGGGCCTGGGTGAGCGGACGCTGCCCGGGGGATTCCAGGATGTGGACGTACGCCAGGCCAAGGTCAGCGAGGCCTGCGATGAGCGTCGTATAGGTCTCTTCGAGCTGGTCTTCCACGATGTCATGGAGAGGGTTCGCGGGAGAGAGACGGATACCGACCTTCTCAGCACCAATCGCGTCGACAACTGCCTTGGCGACCGCAAGCGGGAAGGCCACGCGGCCCGCTATATTCCCGCCCCAGGCATCGGTGCGCTGGTTGGCGTTTGATGCGATGAACTGCTGAATGAGATAGCCGTTGGCGCCGTGAATTTCGACGCCGTCGAATCCGGCCTCGATCGCGTTCCGTGCCGCCGTAGCGAAGTCGGCAACGGTCTCGAGGATCTCGTCCTCTGTGAGGGCCCGGGGCGTTGCGAATGGCTTCATCCCGGCATGGGTGTAAATCTGACCATCGGCCGCTACAGCTGATGGGCCCACGACCGTCATCTCACCAGGCAACAAATCCGGGTCCCCGACTCGGCCGGTGTGCATGAGCTGAGCGAAGATTACGCCGTCCGCGGCGTGGACAGCGTCCGTGACCTTCCTCCACGCCTGAACCTGCTCAGCTGAGTGCAGGCCTGGAGTGTCCGGATAACCTTGTCCCGCCACGGAGGGCTGGACGCCTTCGGTGATGATCAGGCCGGCGCCAGCGCGCTGAGCGTAGTAGGTGGCCATCAGGTCCGTCGGCGTTGCGCCAGCACCAAAGGCGCGGCTGCGGGTCATTGGTGCCATGACGATCCTGTTCTTAAGCTCGATGGCACCGAGGGTAAATGGATCAAAGGGCGAAGCCATGGAATCTCCTTGAAATAAGGTCTGCGGGAGCACTGCCGCTTGCGGTGTTTAGCAACGCACCGGGAGCGGAAGTCGGGTGTGAGTCCACCGGCAAATGATTTACCAGATGTATCGTTGACCAACTCACGTAATTAAGTATGGATCAAATGCGTGAGTAAGTCAACTAATGACTTCGTGATGTATTATGGTGTGCATGGCGCAGCTGCAGAACACTTATGACGAGGCGCGACGGCTGTCTCAGCTACTGGTAACCGTCGCGGAGCAATCCAAACAAAACTTCGGGGAGTCGATTGCCCCCTTTGGCATACCTGCGCACTTAGCGCGGGCGGTGCTGCTGCTCGATTCGCCGGCACCGATGCGAGAGCTTGCCGAGCGATTGGCGTGCGACAGGTCATACATCACCAGCTTGGCCGATCAGCTCGAAGATCGAGGTCTGATTGCGAGAGTCCAAGGCGACGATAGGCGGATCAAGCTCCTTGCGCTCACTCAGGCTGGCACCACGCTGCGCGACGAGATGGCTGAAGCTGTAGCACGGCACAGTCTGGTTCTGCAGCGGCTGACAGAACAGCAGCGCGCTGTACTGGCGCCAATTCTCGAGACGCTGATGGGCTCAGGATCTATGGGGACTACCCACGACTGCGGCTGATCCTTAGCCGGACGGGATTATGTCCGGAAGCTATGGCACCGCAGGACGACCAACGGGGTATGACGCATGAAACGCTTAGACACCGCCGAGGCGGGCGCCTGCAGTCCTTCGCACGACGGCGCACAACCAAGGATCGTGAACGAACTTGCCCGGGACGCCGTTCTGGCAGGTGCCGGGCTTCCCATCCCGTTGAGTCAGGACGCGTTAGTTGTGCTGCCGATTCCCTCGGAAAGGTTGCAAAACCTGGTCGAGCTGGCCCGGACGGTCTGCGGGCAACCCGTGACGGCGATCAATATCATCACCGAGGGCATGCAATATCAGGTCGCGACAGCCGGCACGGATCCGCACATGTGCGCCCGGGAAGACTCGATGTGCGCTGTTAGCTTCCTCAGCGGGGCGCCGACCGTTCTCGAAGATGCCTCACTCGACCCCCGGTACAGAAGCAACCCTTACGTTGACGGCCGCCGCGGGAGCGTCAGGTTCTACGCGTCCATACCTCTGTCAACGGAGGACGGGTTTGTCCTGGGCACGTTGTGCGCCGGATCGCGCGAAGCCGGCCAGATTAATGACGAACAGCTCCGCGGCCTCGAAATTCTCGCGTCCCAAGTGGTTGATGTCCTGCAACTGGAACACCGGGCCCGGCAGCTCGCCGCCGCGCTGTCCGAGGCCGAACGCAGCAACGGGCTTCTAGCCGAGTTCGCCGGCCGGATCAGCCACGACTTGCGCAACCCTCTGACCACCATCCTCGGATACGTGGAGTTAGCCGAGATGAACTCCGAGGACGGCCATGACGGACATTCGTCTGAGTATCTGGCCATTGTCGGCAACACCGGTCGCAGAATGCTCTCCATGGTCGAAGATGTCCTCGCATTCGCCACCATCGGCGGAGATCTGCACCCGACACATGTTTCACTTCCGGAACTTGTCGGGGACATCGTGGAAGACCTGGGCGGCATTCTGGAGGAGTCCGGAGCCTCAGTCGACTGCGGAGAACTGACATTTCACGCCGATGCGGTCCAGACGCGAGTGCTCCTGCAAAACTTGATCCACAACGCCGTTGCCTATCGCCGCCCCGGAGTTCCACCGGTCATCCACATCACCGGGCACCGCGGTCATGAAGGTGCGGTCCTCCGGGTTATCGACAACGGCAAAGGCATCGACCCGGCCGACCGGGAACGCGTTCTCGATCCCTTGGTTCGCCTGCACCGCGAGGGCGACCCGCCGGGGTCCGGGTTAGGTCTGGCAACCTGCGCCCGAATAGCCGCCGCGGCAGGCGGAAGGCTCGAGATCGGCCCGATCCCCGACGTCGGAACCATAGTTACAATCCACCTCGGACCTCGCAGCTAGCAGCATTTCGTACTAAAGACACTACCTCTACCGGATCAAACAGCCCGCGGCAGATACCGACGCCGGGTCCCACCATGCTCCCACTGGCTGGACGCGGAAAACAGTTAGGGTCGAGCCCACTGCCGGCGAACTCCTGGTCACGGCGAGTGCCCCACAGATAGACAAGAGGCACTGGGAGCCCGGGGCCTATGTGAAGCGTGTGTTGGTGCCTGGGCTGGGCACTGTGGATGGCTTCAATGAGGCCGTTTTCATAGACAACTGCGAGGTTCTGCCGCTCAATGCCCATCGCCGTTTCCCGCTCGGTTTTCCACTCCTCTAGCACATCGACTGGATGGCGCTCTGGGTGCCGCTTGTCGACCAGTTCATGGTGAGGGGCACAGAGCAAGATCAGGTTTGCAAATGATCTGCGCTGGTCATCTGTCACGCCGGGGTCGTAGCGGGCACCGTCCGGGCTCCACGCAGGCGAGGACTCCGGCAACGCACGGTTCGCGCGCACGCTGTTCGAGCAGGCAATCAACCGTCAGGCCCTGCGGCTGTCGCTCGACGAGGAACAAAGTCTCGACGCGCTCGATAGTCAGGCCGCTTTCCGCTCACCGCGGACGACATCGTCGAGGCCGCACGAGCCCTGGGCGAGGAACCGGAACCAGGCCCGACGCCAGAACCGGAGCGGTCACGCTGGTGGCGCTGGCTCGTCTGACCGGATCCGGGGCGGCTGTCAGGCCACTGCCCGTCCCGCCCCGAGCCGCAAAACATCGGCGTCTATCGACTGGGTTGGCGACCCCTCATCGTTCCAACCATCGGGAACCGGGGCTTTCCATTTACACCACTCGGCAGTTATCCGGCACAGCCTACTCCACACCCACGCCAACCTACAGCGTCATTACGTGGTGTACGAGAGCTGCCGCGACCGATAGCAAGCGGCCTTGTCACATCGTCTATTGTAGATAATGAGTGAGAAGAACGATTTACGAGGAAAGTGCAGAAAATAGTGCGTTCAAACAAACCCGTTGCTGATTGGAAAATATATTGTTCTTGCCTGGGCATGGGAGTTATATTGGGCGCCGCCTCTCAAATCGCTCTCATCTACACAACTCAAGATCCAGACAGCCCAATGCGCCTGCCCGGTTATGCGCTAGTGACGATATTCTTCGCGGCACTCATCGGTGGTCTCACAGCTTTGATTATGTCCCTGAGTGCGGTTTCCTTGAGCCGGACCTTGAATAGAAACAAGAGCGTTCATGGATTGGCCGTAATCCTACCAGTTCTATTCGCATTCATTTTCGTGTTCTTGATTCATGGCTGGGCATTTGATTTCTTCAAAACTGTAAATATACCAGGTTTGATCGTTTCGTTTACTCTAGCTGCACTCGCCAGTCTAGTCGCGAGGACTGCATTGATCCGAGTTATAAGAAATCCGTGATAGAGCAGTGTGCCAGGTGACCACAAAAGTGGTCACCTGGCACACTTTCATATCAACAGATTCAGTAACCTCCGGTTCGGAGACCCGTTGCTATCCTTGAAGCAAAGTTCACCCACGACGTTGCCGCTGCATACTGATTCACGCCGTCGACACCAGCCCCATTACTCTTGACCACATTTGCGTCGATCACTAGGTGCAACATTCCACTGGAAGTTGGGAAGAACGCAAAAAAGATCTGCGATCCGGCTCCGTCAAAGTGTCCGGCCAGTGCGGTAAACCCGAAGTTAGCCGGGCCTATGAAGTCGACACTGACGGGTGCGGGCACATTGATGAAGGTCCACGGACTGGCGTTCAGGGTGATGTCTTGTCCAAGGCTTGGAAACACAGCGGGGGCGCCATTGATCGGGAAATAGCAATTGAAACAGTTGTAAAGCAGGTTCATCGCCCCGGCCTGAAGATCGTAGCCCCGGGCAAGTGAGCCTCCATTCATGACCTCGTAATCGAGATGATAGTGCCAGGAGAACGCGGGTGACGCTAGGGGGTAAACCGCAGCGTCTGTTGCTGCGATGGACTGTTCCAGGGTCGTACCTGTCCACGTGTAGGTCGTGGGCATTTCATTGCCGGCGGCGTCGGTGGCTTGCGGCGCGACAACGGTCCCAAGCGGCTTGCCTTCAGGTGAGATAAGCTCCAGTCTGCCCTTGCCGATCTCCAAAGTTGTCGTTCCGGCCGGAACATCAAATTTGTAAGTCAGATTCGCCGATCCCGACTGAATGAGCGGCACTATGCGTACGCCATTTTCCGTGGGCTGAACAAAAATGTTGGCGTCAGCTTCTTCCGATGCGAACTCACTGATGCCGTCGTGTTTCGCGACGAACTTCCGACCAGACTCCAACGTGATTCCTACTGGAACCGAGCGAAATATATCGGCGGGCGTCATGTCAATGGACGGTCGTTGGGTGGCGTGAACTACGGTCGAACCTTGAGACGACACACCCTTTCGGGCGCTCAGATCGCGGGCCGTGGGACCGCTATCGAATTTTGCCTGAAGATTTGTTTCACCCAGAAGGTGGGAGACTTCCGGTTCATGGCCTTTTCAAAAGCCATGAACCTATCGTCTTTCATAACGATATTTGCATTGGCTACGGCACTCGTGCTAACGAGCAAAGACGCCGCAAGAAGCGAAGCGCCAAAAATCATACGTGTTTTCAATTTATTCCCCCATATAAGTTGCATTAGCGGTCTAAAAACTATGAGCGCTAAGCAGTCCGTGGCAAGCGACGCGACGACAATCTGCGATTGGGCGTTTGGCTACGCCACGATAGTAAACTTCAGACGCATCTGTCAATCCGATCTACAAACCTGTCATACACCTTGTCACACAGACATCAGTAATGACTGTGAATATTTCAAATTCTCATTCAATGAATGATGGAAAATCTCAACCCGATACGGCCGCCAGTGCACGATGCGCACACAACTATCAGGCACGACGGTGTGAAAATCTAGACGGGGGTGGCATCCACTGGTCCCCGGCCGTCAGGCCGACACCGGCCCAGAGCTGAAATCTCTACGTTCCTCCAGTTCCGGCGCCGGTCTGTCCCTCTGGGCTGGGCGACCTTAGTGCGCACGAAGGGAGATTGGAAAGGTCCCCCCACGCGGACTTTAGCCGTCATAGTTGGCTCTTCGCGCGCCCCGTGGGCATCCACCGCGGAAAGATCAGAAACTCTTCTCAAGCCCGAAGCGGTCGTAGCCGAAGAGTTCGCGGCTCGGCACAGTCCTTCCCCGTGTGGGCGCCGTCGTCCTCGCCACCCGGCGGATCACTACCAGCCCACCCCAAAGTCAAGAGCGTCCCAGGGGCGGACCTTCCTCGCCCTGACACGCGGACGCCGCGCCTTGAAGGCGAAGCCGGGATGTGCGACCGGACCGAAATATAGCCGACGATGCCCAAGGGGACCAGCACCTTACCGAACTAGCGAGATAAGGGCCGACGGCCACCACATGTCACCCCACAAGAAGGCAGCCACGCCAGCAGGAACGGTTCTTGGGCGCCCATACTCCTGTGCGCCACTCGTATCAGAACTCATTCGTAAGTCTCCAGCGAGGTTGTTTATCAGAGCGGGGGCACTAGATTCGCCGGGCGCAGAGCCGAACTGTCCGCGGCAGCCACCGGATTTGCGTGCGTCATGCCGCCCCACTCCCCCGCCTCCATGAACCACCAGAAGCAACTTCGCTGTTTGCCATTCTGATCCCCATCATCGCTGGGCAGGCCCTCCACGCAACCAGGGCGCTACGCGCCGCTCACGATCCAAAGTTTCGTTAGGCGCTCCTACCTCGCTGATTTCCTCGCGAAACTTTGAACCGCTCCCGGTTCCCCAAGTTGCACTCCGGACCCTCAAACCCAGCGGTGACTCCGCTATCAGAACGACGCCGAAATCTGACAGACACATCCGGTGCCCGCCAGTCGCTGAAGGAGAAGGACCATGGAACCGCTCACCATCAAAACCCCGGCCGACGTCCTCAGTTTCGTCGGGCACACCCTCGGGTTCTGGCCGCACGAGAGCCTCGTCTGCATCACCCTGGACGCTAACCGCGTCGGCGCCACCCTCAGGGTAGACCTCCCGGCACGCGAGGGCGGACTCGGCTACGCCCGCACGGTGGCCGACTACCTCGCCCACGACACCAGCGCCGCCAGCGTCCTCTTCGCCGTGTACACCTCCGAACCCCAAAAACCCGGGCAGCCCAAACCCCACGCCGCAACCATCGCAGCACTGACCTGCGCACTGGCCGAACGCGGAATGACCATCCGCGACGGACTCCTCGTCGGAGACAACACCGTCTCCCCGTACGACGGCGACCCCCAGGACGGACTGACACTGCCGCTGAACGCGACCCAGTGGAGCCAGATCAACGCCGAATTCGTCTACCGCGGCAGCACCATCGCGGCGACCAACCACATCACCCTGCCGGCATCCACCAAAGAAAACCGCACAGCAGACGCCGTCGACGACCGCGTGAAAGCATTACACAGGATGAACGCGGGCGAGGCCCTCGAACAGGCCAGGACACTCTGGGACAGCATGCTGGAGGCGATCTCCTACCCCAACGACGATGAGACCATCGACCTGATTGCCAACTTCCAGGCCCCGGCGATCCGCGACCAGCTCATGGCCGATATCCCGGGAATCGACGAACCGATGGACCGGGTCCTCCTGGCCCAAACGCACGGCGGGCCTCAGTGGTCCAGGGTCGAATGGGCACAGCAGCTGCTGCTCCACGCCTACACGCACAGCAGCACCAAACACTCCGCACCCATCCTCACCGCCATCGCCTTCGTCAACTGGTGGGAAGGCCGAGGCAGCAAAGCCCACCAGTTCCTGCAACTCGCCCTCGAAGCAGACCCCGCCTACCGTCTGGCCAGGCTCAGTGACCTCATGATCGGCTCCGGAATGGTAGCTGGCTGGAACATGGACAAAGACCGGGCCTTCCGGCCCTGGGGCCTCGAAGCGTCATAGGCCCGCAGTCATAGGGAATTGGACGACGACGGCGGGTCGTTCCGCAACCAGTTCTCCACCGCCGCGTCCCACCCATCCGGGTCCGAGTTCCACTCCTGCGTGTGCTCAGCGGAGGGGAAAGTGAGCAGCGTTGCCAGCTCGGGGCGCCGGGTGATGAACTCGCGGGAAATGGCAAAGGGTGTCGAGCGGTCCCCTTCATTGTGGATAACAAGGATGGGAACATGCAGTTCGTCTGCCCGGGCCAAAAAGTCCAGGGCAGGAAAGCTCAACGGAGCATCCAAGCCTGTGATCCAGCGCGTACCGGAGGAACCAAGCATCTGCAGTCCGAGCCGTGCAACCCAACTAGGAAGCCCACTGGACCGGGCATTGGCCACCAGCGTGCTGCTCCAGTCAACAACGGGGGCATTGAGAACGAGCCGGGAGATGAGGTCCCGAAACTCCGAAGATGCCGCTAGTTGAAGGGCGATCGAGGCACCGAGGGACCAGCCGAAAAGCACTATCTGGCGTGCACCTTGGCCCACGGCATACGACACCGCTGCTTCAACGTCGTGCCATTCGGTCTGCCCCAGGTGATACCTGCCGTCCGACGATATAGGCGTATCCCGGTCGTTCCGGAGTGAAACAACCAGGGATGTGTATCCCAGTCGGTCCGCAACCGGCACGCCGCGGAGTGCACCGGCTTTCGAACCGCCCAGACCATGGATATGGATGGCCCAGGTCGAAGAGTCTGCGGACGGCTGCGTCGGCGTGAACTTCCAGGCGGGAGCCATGCCGTACTCGGCTGGAATCCCAACGTTAGAGTATGGCAGCCCTAACGGTTCCGGCGTCGCATAGACGTATCCGCTCCAGATGCCGGCTCTGGCTGCCCGCAAATCGCCGGTGTCAACCCGTTCAACGCGGCGGGTTACCGTCCCCGCCGCGTCGTCAGAGGACACTACCTCTCCTATGCAGGCATGCCCTAGGCCGTTGGCAAACCATATGCTGTAGCGGCCTGGAGCAGTCGTCCGGGCTGAAGCAGGTAACTCCACCATGAGCGTTTCGTCAGCGCCGTGGAACACACGACGAATTTGCAGATCTTCCCGCCGCAGCGTCTTGGGCACCACGACCTGCCGAGCAAAATAGGCCGCCGCTAGGAAGGTGGCAACGCCGGCAATGCCACAGCCTATGGCCACGGCTGTAGCGGCCCTACGCATCGGCGTCGTCCTCGGGAGCTTTCAAGCGTTCGTCTATGACTTTGCGTAGGCGCAATAGGGTCTCAGGAGAAATCCCCTGCAATTGTCTTGCAGCGAAGTTTCTCACGCGGTTTTCCCGCAGTGTGCGCAGTAGTTCGAGCTGTGCGTCCACCAAGTCGGGCACCTCGCCGTCGTCGTCCAAAAGGTATCCGGGGTCAACGCCGAAGAATTCGGCGAGGTTCCTCAAAAGCTGCGGGTCCGTGGCCATGGAACTGTCGCCGGCACGCATGTAGGCCCAGCGGGAGCGAGACAACGGTGTTCCCCGGTCCGACATGTGCTTGCTTATCTGCGGATATGTCAGGGGCGCTGATCCCTGGGCCTCAAAAAGATCCAGGAGGAGATTCAGCTTCCGCGCGAGTTTCGCCTGCGGCTGTTCGGGGACTCCAGCGTCGTTGTCGGTCACGGAGACGTGTCCCCTTTCCGTGACAACCACGGTCCTCGATGTCCAGGTACCGCCAACCGGGCTCCGAGATGCTGCTCCGCTTCTCGGAGAACGTCCAGATCATTTTGACTCAGCAATCGGGCAAGGTGCGGATCCACGAAAAGCGCGTCCTGGATCTCCACCAACATCCTATGGAGCCGGCGCTTGGGTGCATCCTGGTGGTCGATCGCAGCATGAGACTCTAGTCGAACCTCGGATCGCTCTGACGTGATTCTGTCCCACGGTCCAGACAGTCGTTCAACGAGGACAGCCGCGGCACGGGCATCCGATCTCCGCTCCAGCCGACGTGCGACGGGCGGCAAGGCCAAGCCCACGCAGAGGAAAACCATGGCGCCCACCAACGCGACGTCATAGACGTAGGAGAGAAGCGTCATTGCATCAAGCTGCCCCAAGAGATGAAGAACGTCCATTCCCAGCACGGCCAGGACCAGCACCACAGCCAGAGCGCAGCCCACGCCGATGAGCACAAAAGCAGTGCGGAAGTATGGCCTCGCCATCTCAGCGCGGAACCGGATACAGGTAAAGCCGGTGATGGCTACCACCACGCCGATGTAGAGGAACTGAACACTTGAGTAAACGGCCGCCGGCCACTGGCTTCCAAATTCCCTCATGAAGGAGGTGGAACTCCGCGGAGCATCAACCAGGCTGAAGCTGACAATCAGGGCCACAACCACAATCCCGAGCACCAAAAGCCCAGCTCTGTTGTGGATGCGCACCGTTTCGCTGACATCGGCGGCCCTCAGGATCGCCCGGGACAGGAAGTAGATACCTACAACCATGAAGATATTGGCAACGAGATCCAACAGATTGCGGCTCCCGAGTACTTGATCCATCGCAATGTAGATCCGGTCAATGTTGAGCGTGAGTGCAGTGGCGATGGTTACGGCTGCCACCAGGATGCTCTTGTCTTTGCGCCGCTTCAGGTCCGGCAGGAGGCATAGCGCCAGACACCAGATCACGGCTGCGGAAATTTCCTGGATCATCCGAAAATCCGTTCAAACGACCGCGGCTCGAGGCTGCTGTCCCGGATCGCCGCGGCAAAGAGATCCGCCAAGGTCTCGGCAGCCGCCTCGATATGGTCCAGGAAGTCACTTCGCCCCAGGATCCTCGACACCTTCTCGCCGGACAGATTCGGAAACAGCGTCTCCGCATAGTTGGAGGACACCACCAGCTCGTCATGGCGGAGTACCATATGGCCCAGTTCGTGAAGGATGAACTGCTGGCGATGTAGTGCCGACGGCGTCGGTGCGTGCAGGATTATCTCCGTGTTATCCGTGGACAGCCACAAACCGCAGACCGATCCTCCGTTTAGGGACTCGGAAACGTCGACCTCAATCCGCCGGTGCCGAAGGATTTCAACAATAGATATCAGCCGTTCCAACGAAAGATGGCTCGGCAGATTGAGTGCGAGGAAACCTTCTGCCGCGCATCGCGCCGGCGAATATTTGGCGGAAGCTGTGCCGTCCATCGGAACCCCCATCCTGCGGCCGCCGGCGTGTGCCGCCCGGTCGCCATCTGACTCATCGGCCCCCTCTTTCCAGGACCATCAAGAGTCGCCTAAGTTCCATTGAACGCCCCTGCTCTGGACATGTCCAGAGCAGGCCAACTCCTGGCACGGGTTGAAGCGTGAGCGGAAATCCTGTGCGGCCGGGGCTCGACGACCGGATGGCCCACGTCAAGGCGGTCGCGACCGACGTCTGATTCAGATTTACCCAACCGGTCCTGACCGCACTGAACCAAATCGGTTGGGAAATGATCGTGTCAGTCGCAGGACCCTGCTACTGACATGGTGCCGGCTGGAAGTAGTGACCGCTGAGCCACAACGCCACCTCGTTGCCGATCTCGGCGCCCTGTACGTCGGCGGTGCGGAAGTGGATGCCGCCCCAGACGCGAGCATCAACGATCTCCTGTATCGCCGCTGAGAATCCGTCGAAGTGCCGTGGCTCGCCCGGGAAGCGACCGGAGTTCACGTCGAAGGCGACCTCGTCCGTGCCGAAGAACTCCTGCGCCGCATAGAGAGCGGCGCCGCTGACGCAGCCGTGACCGGACGGGTGGTCCGGGAACGGCGGTGTGCCAAGCGGCGGGACGGTCGCTGTCGATGGATCGAAAAGCGGTGTCCATGCCGGATCGGCTGCCGTCTCCGGATTGCCGTCGGTGTCGGCTTCGCGGATCGCCGCCATCGGACGCCAGAAGTTCCAGTAGTACTTGTCGTTCCAGCAAGCGACCGCGCCGTCAGCGGCGGCGAGGTTGGTCATCGCGAAGAGCCGGGCTGCGTCGGCCAGGTCGAGTCCGTGTTCCACGGCGAGGCTGCGGAACACGCCGTTCCAGAGTGCCACCGGCGCGGCTTGCCAGAAGATGGCCGCAGTGGTCTGGTCGTCGGTTCGAGTGGTACTCACGAGCCCACCGATCTCCTTGACCTCGTTGAAGTCCGCCGTGTACTCGGCACTGCTCAGCAAGTTGGGACCCTCCGAGCGGAATTGGTCGGGACTCTCGATGATGAACGGTTGGAGATTGGCCACCCAAGCGTCCGGATCGAGCGCAGCGGGCGCGACGGGCCGCCAATCGCCGGGATCGGGTCCGATGTTGAACTCGAACGGAGCCATGAACCCGTCATCGGTGCGCGCGAGGATCATTGCCGCCGCGGCGGCCTCACCGGCGGCGACGCCTTCGTCCTTGTTCGTGCCGTCGGTGACGCCCGCGAGCGTTGCTTCGTACGCAGCGTCGAGGCCAGCTACTTGGTCCGACGGGACCAGAGTGACGAGCACGTGGTGTGCGGCGGTCGAGATCGCCGCATCAAAAGATGCCTCCGGCCCGACGCCGACCGAGTCGCCGTCGAGCAGATACGGCTGGTACCCGCGGTCGATGGCGTTCACTGCGTCGTACACCGCGCCTTGGACCATCGCCATGCCGCGGAGCTGGCCGTGAGCCGTGGGACGCAGTGGGATGACGTGGTCTTGGGCGATGGTGCTCCACTCGATGAGGACGTCCGTGTTCGCCGGCGCCGCGTTCCGAGCGTTCGAGGCGCCGGCGCTCGACGCTCCCGGTACAACGAGTGCGGCGGTCAGTGCCGGGATCAACCAGAGCGCCCACCGTCGGCGCGCACCGTTCCTCGAAGTCCGCGATGGTCGCCTGTGATGATCGTAAGCGTTGCTGTACGTCATGTCGTCAGTCCTCCAGTCGTCACGGAGACATGTTCAAGCGAACCCGACGGAGTCGACATCTCATGGCTGCCCGACACCGGCGGCACGCCACCGCCCGAGGTCAGCGCGATGCGCAGTCGGTGCGGTTACTCCAAGGGTGAGCCTCTGCCAGTGCGTTGTCCAGTGACATTTAGCGCTGCGATGAGACCGCCATTTATTGCTGACATTCACACCGCGGAATGTCGCGTAACCTGGCTGTCCCGTGAGTTATCCCAAACTCTCGCCACAATCACCTGTCACAGCTACAACATTCGGTACGGTTCCAGGGATGGACATTGGCAACGCGAGAGTACCGACGGCGAAACAATATCTGGCCCGGCAACTGAACGCCTTGGCGGCCTCCGGCATCAAGAACGAACACATCTCCGTGGACAAGTATGCGGAACCACCACCGCCCGCCCTGGACTCCAGGAAGCACTCACCCACGCGCGGGACGGTGACGTCCTGATCGTGCACACCCTAGAGCGGCTTGGCCGCACAGTCCGGGACACCCTGAATATGGTCCACGACCTCAAAGCACGCGGCGTGGGTGTCCGAACCCTGAGCTGCTCCCCTCGCCATCGACACCGCCGAACCTGACTCGCCTAGGCCCAGCTGGCATTCGTCATGCTGGCCTTGTCCGGGCAGATGGAACGCACCTACGCTCCGAAACATGCCGCTGCCGCTCCGGCGTGGCTCCAGTCCCTTCAACCCCACCATCCGTGAAGTCCTCGAAATGCAATATCCATTCGAGGAGCCATTCATCGCCGACGGCAGCACGATCACGGACAGGCTAGGACTGAGAGCAACTCCCCATCGATGAGGCCATCGCCGAACCACTCCGCTCATACAGCTCTGGCAGGTCGGCGCCGGCGCGCTTAACGCCTAAAACTCAACGCTTCGGCTTGGTGTCAGGCCCGAAACCTCGTCATATCGTCGCCTCGGATCAGGCCGATCGCAGCCACGCATGCATGGCTCTCCCTCGAGGACTCACTGCGGCCGTCGCCGACAGACGATCGGCCGTCGCCGACAGCCGATCGTCGCCCCGCGGCTAATCTGACCCCAACCTCTAGCCCTCACACCTCTGGCATCCAAGGCATTCACCGTGAGCGCGGACTCACGGCAAGTCATGTCGTAACCAGAGATCTCAAAGATGAACCAACGTGAGCGGAAAGATTTGCGGGGAATGTGGCGGGAGCTTCGCGCCGTCGCGCACGTCGCAGCGTTTCTGTTCCACGCGCTGTGCCAATCGACAACGCGATCGACGACGGCGGCAGGCGGCTGCCGTAGGGAGCCCGGCTCCCGCTGTCCCTGTTCGCCACCGGAGTTCCAATCCGGAGTTTGGCCCAATAGGGACTTACCGCAAGGCGACGGTACGGCTAGCCGCTGATCTGGCCACCAGCCGACAACACCAAGAATCCCTCCGCAACCAACTCCGAACTCAAGCTGTAGACATCGACCGGCTCGAAGCCGAGAACGCCGAGCAGCGCGAGGTCATCCGGAACCTCCGTGCCGACCTGGCACGATTCCAAAATATCCAGCAGGCCGATGCCCACGACCTGGTCCACCTCGGCGGCAAGCTGCTGGCCCTAACTCAGGACACCGGAGTCGAGCTCCACGACAGCACCAAAGAGCTCTTCCGCCGCCGAGGTTGGACGGCCACCAAACGGAACCCAGAAATCCGAAGTCAATGACCATGTCGATCGCCAGGCTCTCCGCTCAGTCGGGCCTGAAGTACTTGTTTAAGACCACCATGATGGACGATCTGACACTCGCGCCAGCGGATGCCACAACCTACTACATGAAAGCGGGAACGCCGCCGGGGCGCTGGCTCGGCTCCGGCTTGCCAGGCATCAACCGGACCACCGGAGACGTCGTCACGGAATCGGACGCCAAGGCAATCTTCGATCACGCCACCCACCCGGACTCCGGCGAAACTCTGGGCCGCCCCCACGGCCAACCCACCATCGTGCAAAACAGCCAGGGCCGCGCAGAGACTCGGCATGCCGTCGTCGGCTTTGACCTGACTTTCAGCGTCCCCAAGTCCGTCTCCGTCCTCTGGGCGCTGAGCCCCCGCATATTCCAAGACCAAATCCTCGAGACCCACCACCAGGCGGTCAACGCCACCCTTGAGTGGCTCGAAACTTACGTCATCCACACGAGGGCCGGCCGCAACGGTGTCGCCCACCTCGGCACACATGGAGCTATCGCTGCTGCCTTCGACCACTGGGAGTCGCGAGCCGGGGATCCGCAGCTCCATACGCACCTGGTCATCGCCAACCGCATCCAGCGCATCACTGATGGCGCATGGGTCACGCTCGACTCGCGGACTCTGTACAAGGCTGCGGTAGCTGCCAGCGAGCACTACAACGGTCTCCTCTTCGACGCCCTCCACCGGGACCTCGGCACCCATACGGATGTCCGCATGCCGGCCGCGAACACCCACAACCCCAGCCAGCAACTAACCGGCGTCGACGATGCGCTGATCCGCGAATTCTCCCACCGATCGCGTCTCATCGATCTCGAAACCGACCGGCTGGTGGCAGAATGGACCGCCAGTCACGGCACTCCCCCAACCGCGACAACCACCATAAAGCTCCGCCAGCAGGCAACCCTTTCCACCCGGACCGCCAAACCGGAAACAGCCATCCCGCTCCACCAACTCTCCGAGCGGTGGCGGGCACGCGCTGTGGCCAAGTACTTCGAGCCCCGAGACGTGCTCGCCAACACCATTAGGCGCTCCCGGGCAGCGCCCTTCCGAGCCGGTGACTTCGCCCCAGACTGGGTGGACACCGTGGGGACCCTGACCCGCGAGCGCGTCGCCACAAAGCGCGCCACCTGGAATCGGTGGAACCTCTTGGCGGAAGCCGAACGTGTCTGCGCCGAAATCCGCTGCCACACACCGGCGGACCGACACACCCTGATCGATGCGATCGCCAGCGCTGCCGAAGCCCAGTCCGTCCCACTAAATGAGTACCGGTACACCCTCCCTGCGAACGCCCATGCCGATCTCCGCTTCGCAGACCACAGCATCTTCGACTTCCACGGCGCCCGCCTCTACACAGACGCTGCCACCCTCGCCAATGAGGACGTCGTCCTGGGAGCAAGGAACGACGACGGCGGCCCTGCGGTAAGCGCGGCCGTCGCCATGGAATCACTGGCCTGCTACAAACACGGTGGTCGGCTCGATCTGCACTCGGACCAACGCGCGGCGGCAGCCACCGTTCTGCTCAGCGGCAACCGGCTCGACGCCGTCGTCGGTCCTGCAGGAACCGGCAAGACGACCACCCTCGGCGCGGTCAAGGCAGCGTGGGAAGCGGAGTACGGGGCCGGAACCGTGGTCGGGCTGGCACCAGCGGCTGCGAGCGCCGAAGTTCTTGGACGGGAGCTTGCACTGACTACGGAGAACGTAGCTAAGTGGCTCTACGAATCTGTCGGTCAGGGCGCCGGCAACCGGGCCACACAGTTCTTCGACACCGAGCAGCGGCTGGCCAATCACGTGGCTAACAGAGGACCACAGGCGACGCACCTCGCCCAGAAAGCCACCCGGCTTGCGGCCGAACAGGACAGGTGGCGTTTTCATCCCAACCAACTGGTCGTCGTCGACGAGGCCTCCATGGTGTCCACCCTGCAGCTGTCTGCACTCGTCCAGCAGGCGCGGGATGCCGGAGCCAAGGTGCTCTTAGTGGGCGACCCGGGGCAATTGGACGCCGTAGACGCCGGCGGTGTCCTCGGCTGGCTGGACCGGCAAGGGAAGACGGTGCGGCTGAGCACGATTTGGCGGTTTAAGGAGGCCTGGGAGCAAGACGCCTCGCTGAAGCTTCGTGCCGGTGACTTCGCCGCCACTGCTGACTACGACGGCCATGGGCGCATTCAACACGGCGTGTACCTCGACATGGTCGACCAGGCGTACCTCAGATGGCAGGCCGACATCCACGCTGGCAAGTCGTCTATTCTCATCGCAGCGGACAATGACACGGTGGGCATGCTCAACCAGCGCGCCCAGGCCGATCGCGTGGTCCAAGGCGCCGTGGACGCGGAAAACTCGGTACGGCTCAGCGACGGATTTCATGCTGGCACGGGCGACACAGTCATTGCCCGTCGGAATGACCGCGCTGTAACAGACAGCAGCGGTGACTTCATCCGGAACGGCACCATGCTCGACGTCGTCCGTACAGGCAGGCGAGACGGCTCGCTGACCGCGGTTCGCCGGGACAGCGGCGCAACGATTCGTTTGAGCCGTGACTATGTTGGGGCTTCAGTTGAGCTGGGATATGCGACGACGGCCCACCGCTCGCAGGGCATCACCGTGGACACCGGCCACACCGTAGTGACACAGGGCAGGCTGACTCGTGAGCTGTTATACGTGAGCATGACGCGGGGACGCGCAGGTAACCACGCGTACGTTAGCGAGAATGATCCCTTGGATGACGAGCCCATGGATCCCGCTATGCAAGCCTCGTGGCGACAGATCCTCGGCGAGGTCCTTGCCTCCGAAGGCGCCGAACGGACGGCTCACGAAGTCCGTGATGCCGAGCAGTCGAAAGCGGACAGCTTGGAACGCCTCAGTGCTGAGTACGACTACCTCGCACAGCTGGCAGCGGCTGAGGATCTGAGGGAGTTCCTTGAATCGCGCTCACCGGGCAGGGCCTCCGACCTTCAGCAATATCCATCGTGGGGCGCCGCTGTCGCTTCGTGGCGCAGATCAGTTGGAGTCAGCCGACCGAGCACACGGCGTGTTGTTGCTACCGCACTGGATACAAACGCATTGGCTCGAGATGCGGCGGCAGTGGTGCACTCCCGGCTCCGGCAGTTCTTGACCACGATGCCCGCCGCAGGCATTGATCCCTTGACCGAGGAACTCCGCACCGTTCGTCCCGACCTTGCCAACATGATCACTCAGGTACGGGAGCGGATGCGGCACCGGACGGACCACGTTACGAAAGCCGCGATGATGACTGACGTGGAGTGGAAACGGAGTCTCCTTGCGGCCTTGGGACCATCCGTCACTCAAGAGGAGGCAACTAGTGTGCTTCGCCGAGTTGCCATCTATAGGGACCGGTGGGGCATAGACGACTCGCCCCTTCTTCTTGGGCCAGTTCCTGCGACTTACGAGTGGGAGCAAAGGGAGCAGCGTGTAAACATCGATCGACTCGTTGAGCAAGCAGGCGTCTCCTCCCCCAGCCCTGAGGACTCTCCGAGGTGGACTGATAACCCGAGGACTTGGGAAGACCGCCTTATCAATGTCGGCTGGCAACTCTAAACTGGTCGGGAAGGTAATCCATGCATGCGAACCCAGTCCTGAAGCCGAAGCTTACAACACCTGCTTTGATTCTGAGCAGCGTGGCACTAGGCGGGTGCGTCGTCTTTCTCGTCGGGGCCGCGGCTGCCAATTGGCCGCATGACTTGTTCCCACTACTGACCGCGGCTACGTCACTCCTCGCACTCGCCGTCGTCGGCGCGTTCTGGCGGGCTCGAGCCCGCCAGCTACGTTCTTGGGTTGCAGGCGCCGCCGAAAAGTGGGCTCGCTTCGAAGACGCGAGACGAACGCATGGGACGACGACAGAGGTCACGGTTCTGAGCGTCGACGCTCTAGAACCCACAGGCTCATGGATAACTATCAAGTGGAACCGCTTCGACCACGTTCAGCCCGCATGGATCGAAGCTCTGCCGGAGCCGATCTGGCCTGGATCGGTTCTACTTATTTCGCCGGATCCGGTCCAAGTCAGGCCAGGTTCACCATGGCCGGCAACGTATTACATACGGGCTTCAGATTTCCTGGCCTGGGCACCCGGCAGCGAGGCTTGATCAAGGCCGGCGCCCGACCCTCGGAGCGCTCGAATGGCATGAGCCGTCACCATTCTCCTCGTGCTCAGGTGTGAGGTCCCAGTTTAGCCAAGCGCACTGGATGTATGGACAGGATATGGCGCGTTCACAGCGCACCCGATCGCCAGACTCCGCCAAGGAAACTTACGCCCATATCGACGAGGAAAACCCCAACCTCGACGCCGCTTCCCGCGCCAGCCTCACCGAGGCGTGCGCCCTCTTCGCCCTTGCCGACGACCTCGCCGAGCAAGTCGCGAAAGACGGCTGCGTGGTCGCTGGCTCGGCCGGTCAGCCCGCCGCTCACCCGCTCCTTGCCGAGATACGCCTCTACCGCGTGCAAGCCATGGCCGCCCTGAAGGCCCTCGGAATCGCCCAGAATCAGAGCGCCGCTTCCAAGGCTGGCGCCGCCCTCGCCATGAAGCGCCACCACGGTCGCATTCCCGGCGTGAGGAGCGTCAAGTGGGCCCGCTGGGCGCGCCGGCCCCAAATGCCACACCCGGCGCCAAACGCCCACCTACAAGAGAAGGACTCGATAGCCGGCGGTGGCGAGAACACGCTCGTCGTAGGTTCCTTCGTGCTCCTCGGCGTAGTTGAGGGCGGCTTGCCATGCGGCCGGAGGAGTCCAGCCGCCGACGGGCGCCGAAGGGCTCCACGCCGGGAGCTCGTCGCCTACTTGCCGCTGTTGGGATAGCAGCGATTAATGCAGGTGGGACGAAAATACATCCGCCTGCTGTCGCGGAGAAAATGACCACGCTCTTTCGCCGCCACACGTCATATTTGGGCCTCAACAACAAGGACGATCCGCATTAGGTTCAAGCCAGATCCGAGTGCATGTCGTCCGCATTTAGCAGCAGGATCCGATCGGCTAAGACGAGCCCCTTGGCCCGGCTGCGACGGGCCGCTACTCTTGGAAACACTCATGAGCGAACTATTTGCAGCCTGGGCGGTGACGTGGCTTGACGACAGTTGTTGTGGGCGCCGGTCCAGCTGGCCTGGCCGCCGCGCTCATACTCGTTGAGGGCGGCGAGAACGTGATCTTGGTCGAACGTTCGAGCGATCTCGGCGGCAAGGTTCGTACAATGGCCGACCAGGGCCGTTCCTACGAGCACGGCGTTCACGGCTGGTGGCCCGCGTACGTAAATTTCGACCGAATGCTGCGGGTGGCGGGGGTGGCTGTAGAAGATTCGCTTCGCCCAGGGATGGACATTCGAATCATCGTCGAAGGCGGTCAGCAACTGAAGTTGTCCCCCCTGCGCTCCCACGTACCCAGCCCATTATCGATGCTCGTGCAATCCATCCGGACGCCGCTTCTGACCACAGGGGACATGCTTCGCCTTGGCCGAATTGGAATTCACCTGCTTGCCTTCGATCCTGCTCGTGACACAGCAGCTTATGAGCGGCTCACTTTTGCTGAATTGCTCGAGTATGCGGGAGTCACGGATAACGCCAAGAGGTTGCTGTTTGCGCCGTTCGCCAAGGCCTTCGCGTATTCGACACTGGAGGGGATCAATGCTGCGGCGGCGATGGCTGCGTTGCGTTTCTATGTTTTGCCCAGCGACCGTAGGAGTGTTCCCCGCTGGCTCGTAGGTAGTAGCGAAGACCTTGTCATTGGGCCCGTCGTCAGCAAACTAACAGATCTTGGGGCCACAGTCCTTCGTGGCGTTACAGTTGAGGCGCTTAGGGTGAGACCGGAGGGCGGCGTCGAGGTCGTGGTGGATGGTATAGCGGATCTGCCCCCGGGCCTTCCCCTACGTGAGGATGCCACGACTGCGCTGGGGACCGTATCTCGGGTTAGCGTGGACACTGCGGCAGGCGGGTTGGAGACCGCTGTACAAGGCGTGCCGATCCTTGTCCGGCGCACCTCGACCCAGGCTTCTGAGCAGTCCTACGAGGCCATCGTCCGAACTTGTACTCACGCAGGCTGCGAAACTTCGCACGTGGGCACGACTTTCCTCTGTCCGTGCCACGGTGGTAGGTTCGACGATGCAGGCAACCCCGTTGGGGGGCCGCCGCAGCGTCCCCTGGGGCGCCTGACCGTGGAGGTGTCGGGTACTGAAATCGTCCTGTCACGGGAGGCGCCGCGTATCGCTTTGATCGCTGACCATGTGGTGATAGCCACTGATCCACTTGCCACGCGCGACATCTTCGCCGGAACTGACGCACCGCAAGAACTGCACCACAACCTTGGCCATCTGCAGGCAAGCTCAGTGCTCGTGATCCGCTTCTGGTTCCGTGAGATCTCAGATCAGGACAAACCTCAGGCAGCCTTGACGCCTCTTCTGCCGATGGTCGATGCATATTTCTGCATCTCTCGAATGGAACCTCTAGAAACCGGTGGACTCCACCTAGTTGAGATCCAAGTGGCAGGCATTAAGCCGCATTATCTGGACCTCTCTGACGACGCCCTGGTTGCCCTTGCCCTCGAAGACCTCAAAGTCATATCCGCAGACTACTGTGCCAACAAAGTAGTTGACACGAGGGTGCTGCGACACCTGAACGTCTTCGCAACCTTTCCGGTTCCTGAGGTACCTCCGTTGGCGGCTGAGCCGCTGTCCGGCGTGCACGTTGTCGGAGATTGGACGCGCAGGCCCGGTAACTCTTGGATGATGGAGAGGGCCGTCGTAAGCGGCGTGCACGGCGCAGCTCAGATCCTAGGCACCCAGGGAGGGTCCAAGATCAGCGCCTTGTCGCCAGAGCCAGAGGGAGCTTTCCTCCGCTGGTGTTCATTCTGTGCGTTCTTGCTTCGATCTATCGTAAGGGGGGGCTTCGACGTGCCGCCAAGCCTGACGCCAGAAGAAATGATGAATCACGACCGTGTCGACCATGTGATCAACGGCTGGGCTGCCCTTGCGATCGGAGCTGCCGCAACTCTTTCGGCCCTCTCAATGGATTTCGCGCTTCTATCCAAAGTATGGCCATTCATCCTGCTCGCCACCAACGTGTACTTCTTCCTACATGTTGAACCTTGGGTTCGCGCCACCTACGGAAGCTGGTTTCGGTCCTTGTCCGATCGGCACACATTCCAGCACCGAATTATGACATGTGGTGGTATTGCAGTTGCTGCTGTAGAGATCGCTCTGGCGCTTGAATGGATCCACGGAGACCTGTGGCGTGCACTCTTTCCCGTGGGCGTCATCGTCTTTGGCGCACTGTTCACACTCCACCACAGCGGCGAGGACCCTCTCGTCGACCGACAGCACTCCGACATTGGGTTTCTCTCGATTGCGATCGGTGTTTCAGTTGGGCTCTCTCGATTCTTCGCGGCGGCTGAGCCTTTGAACGTGGTTTGGGGTGTGCTCTTTGTGATCCAGTCATACTTCTTCATCACTTACACCGCGACTCCGCTGCATGACCACTCTGCGGGGCCCGGAGACGGTCCTGCCCATGATCACGTGCACTAGTTGAGGGATGGCCATGCCCGACTGGACCTATCATCCCGTGTGGCGCCCGATCATGTTCCGGCTTCCAGCCGAAGATGCCCGACGGATAACGATCGGCTATCTAGATCTGCAGGGCCGTACGCGACTCGGCCGATACTTATTTCGATTGCTTAGCTATGGCATTCCCGAAAGCAGCCACGCTGTTGAAGTGCTCGGGATTACGTTTCCCTCAAGATTCGGCTTCGGCCCGGGCCTCGATGCCGATGGGCGGGCGGCCCCGGTGTGCCAATTCCTGGGATGCGGGTTTCTCACCATAGGCCCGGTCACTCTCGGCGGTCGTCCACGTGTTCGTTCCCTTGATCGGCAGCGGCTCCCCGATGGGCACGCCGTCGCTTGGAGTGACCTCGGCTACGCGCCTGGAGTCGAGGAGGTAGCCGCATGTCTGAGTAAGGTGTCCCAATTGGTAAGCCTGCCAATAGGCGTCGTCGTCGATGGTGTGAACCCCGAGGGGACGATCAGAGCACTGGGCCACTTGGTGTCGTTCTTCAGTGTCCGTCTGCCGGCGTCATCCTCGGCTGATGAGACCGCTGCCGCGCTGGAACGAGTGCGGGCCGCAACTAATCTTCCAGTGCTTCTACGGCTTGATGCCCCCTCACACGGAAAGGAGAGAGCTCGTAGTGACGCCCTTGATACGGTTCTGCTAGCGACCGCGCGGGGGCTCGACGGCGTCGTCGTGGGTGACGGATACGCGTATGGGGGATTGCCCCAAGGCTGGTCGACTTCTCCAGCGACCGCATCGGCAACCCTGGGACTCGTAGACGCTATTCGGCAGCGATTCGGGCCCAATTTGCCTATCGTGGCGACGGGCGCGGTTTTGTCACCTTCGGATGCGCTGGCTTGCCTCGAAGCGGGAGCTTCGCTGGTTGAGATTACGGGTGGCTTTGTCTACAGTGGCCCTGGAATCGCAGCGCGATGCCTGTCTGCGCCTTCTATACCTGTCGCCGCCGCTGGCCGCTCCACATCAACTCGGCAGTGGTCTAGGCACGCTCGCTGGTGGGTCGCTCTGGTCGCGCTAATCGCATTCCTGGTGAGCCTCGTTCCTCGAGAGGTGCTCACCAACTACACACTGAACGGAGCGCTCTTAAGCCCGGACTCCTTAGATGCGCCAGCCGTGGTTACAGCAGCCCTCCTGGCGTGCGCAGGACTCGGACTGCTCTGTATCGAACTTCAGCGACGAGGAAGGCCTTGGGGATGGTGGCTCCTACTGCTGAATAGCGCGGTGGTTTCACTAGTAAGCCCCACGCTCGGTGCCTTGGCGGGAGCTACTCTCCTGATTGGGGGGTTCGCCGACCGTACTCTGCCGGCCAGCTTCCGGGGGCTGTTTGATCCCGCTGCGCAAGCGTGGCGTTGGAGCGCGGCCAGCCTGGGCCGGGCCGCGATAGTCGTGGGTGCGAGCTTTTCCCTTCTGGCATTGCTTTTCGCCGAACAAATTCCTTGGGTTGTTAGGACCTTCGCGCTAGCGACAGGGGTGATCGGTCTTCTTATTGTGAGGCGGTGTCTCTTTCCAGGCGCTCGATTCATGTGGTGGTCGGTTCTCGTTTGGTATATCGGACTGGGAGTGGCTGCGACTTGCACGCTCAGCGGAGCCGTTCTGGGGTGGACGGTTGTGGCAGTTGCCGTAAGCGGCCTGTCTGCCATGGCCTGGTTGTGGCGTCCGCTCGTTCTCACCGACGAGTCCGATGGCCCATTTCAGGATGTGTGAATCCCCCAGACGTTACTTGCCAATTGGCTCAGCGCCGCGCACGCCGTGAGTTCGTGTGGGGACAGGGTGCGCGAGGCGCGAGACGCCCATCCTGCCTCTGAGCCTTCCAGGACCTCGTGAAGCAGGCTGAAGCACCTGCCGACTCCAACGGACCACGCGACGCCGGTGGATGGACTGACACGTGCCGTCCGAACTTTCCGGGGTCAACCGGCCCTTCGGCAGGTTATGCGCCGCTAGGAACGTCACAGCGTCTGGGCACTTTGCTTCCAACTGCCCATTCCTGTCAGAGCGGTCCTTAGCAACACCTCAGCAGCCTGTCGCCAAATGAATTCTTCGCCCTGAAAGTTCCAACTCTGTTCCGCCAAATCATCTTCGAAGCCAATGCCAGCCCGCACTGGACGATCGTTGAGCCGCAGCTTACCCACGGGGCATTGCCTGGGGCAGTTTGTGGACATATCGTTTAGCCTGAGTGGCGTCGTGGATGTCGCGTCTCGTATGAACGCGTGTTAGAGCCAAGGGGATCTGGCCGAGAGGTCAGCGTCTTTCGGACGTTCGCTGGTGCACCAGAATCGGGCGACGCCGCTCCTCACCTCCTGAGGAGGGGTCGTGTCAGATCATGCCGACTTTGCCGCAGCTGTGACAGTCCGCGAGCACGTGCTGGACGTCGGACTGCTGGCAGCCTACGCCAACGGAACGTTCGCAAAGGTGCTAACGATGGATCCGCTGCTGGGCGGTCCGCCACATGTTAAGGCCAACGTGTTCCTGGGCCCACCGGAGATCAAGTGCGAAGGTGCTACGAATCTGCTCGTGTTGACCCTGCCGATATGGGGTCCGGTGCTCGTCACTCTTGATGGTACGGAGCACTTAGCCGAGGTGGCTGGCGAGCTGAAGGTAACGGTACAACCCGCATTCGGACTCGTACCTGGCTCGTCGAACCTGCAGTTCGAGCCGCCGCCCGGGAACTTCCTTGTGCGCAGTTGGACGGCATCCGTCACGTCAGAGGGCACACCGGCCGCTGTCGTGTCATACGTCGTTGGCGACGCGTTCAAGGATCGACTGCAGCTGGCCATTCAGACAGCCGTCGCAATCAGGTTGTTCAACCTACCCTCCATCGACGTGAGCTTCCTTGGGCCACTCGCCCGCCTGGCGACTTCGGTTGAAGCACGAGTGCGTGATGGCGCGATGCTACTGGGCCTGAACGTCGACGGCGAGAAGGGTTCCATCGTAGGTGACGCTGGGTCACTCGCTGACTTTGCTGGCGGCAATGACGTGGCCGCGGTGGTCAACACGGCTGCTATGACAATCATGTTCGACGACGTGCGCACGCGCATGGCCACCGCCGCTGAAGAATCGAACGCGACCCTCGACCGCTTCGTGGTGAACTCAGCGGCCGGCTATTTCCTCGTGAGTGGTACCGCCAGCAACCAGAAGGGCACGGTGAACTTCTCATTCCGTGTTCTTCCAAGCATGTTCCATACCCGCCAAGGTGCGGCATTTCGCTATTTACGCAAACAAGTAAATGTGTACAGCCGAACTTGGCCCGCGCTCGGGTTCCACGTCGAGGGTGTCGATGTTGATGTGGACCGGTCGTGGTGGGTCATCGTCAGCGAGGCGTTCTTTGGTGTTTTGACCCTCGGGTTCGCAGCGCTCTACGTCGAAGAGCTGGTCAGCGCGGCCGACCACAACTTTAGCGGACGCATCAAAGCGACTAATTCGGGCGCCCCAGCGGCCCGCGTCCGGCGAACGATCCCTCCCACGGGTGGCGTGAGCGTGCGGATCGGCGTCGACCAGTTCGAGATCACCACTGCGGGGAGCTATATCGGAATCTCAGTCCTGGCGACCCCAACCCCCGTTGCGCTACTCGGCCCGACATCGGTGCCGAGCACCTATTCCGGTGACGTCCTGCGCTACCTGATTCGGCTCCCTTCGGGTGTCTCAACAGATGACCCAGCGTTACGCATCCATTGGACTCTGGAGGATCGGACTAACAACGTCGTCCTGACTGACCTGGACAAATCCGCCGCCGGGCGGCTGCGGTTCGACTTCTGGCCTGCCACGTTTGATGGCGCGAAGGACTTCGGCGTCATTGCGCGGCTCTACCGCCGGCTGGGCCCGAACGTGACCGAGATCGGAACTGAATCGGTCAACGTGCACATTCGCGATCCGCTGCCTCCAGCCGCTTACATACGCTGGAGGTCACAGGTGAAGAACCCGCAGGTAGCTGTCGACGAGGCCACTGATACGTGGGTCTATCACGGCGAAAGGGAAGTGCACCGGTGGTCGGAATGGCACCGCACCGATGTGCCCTGCCGCGCTGTCAACGCACCTAACCGATACCGTGTCACGGATGAAACCGTCGACCGATTGCCGTTCCCGCTGCGGTTACTGGAGAACCATCGCAAAGGTTTGTGCCCCTATTGCTTCTTCGGGGGCCCGGCAGGAGTTAACGCGGCACTGTGACCCTGAAAACTGACACAGGTGACGCACTGAACCGCCACCAACCAGTGTAGGACGATGGAGTCACGCATGAGACGGAGGGACGAGCAGTGTGCGATGAAGACGCCGAGACGGTAGATGAGGATCAGCCGAAGGTCTACGCAAGTCCCGCCCAGGAACGCGTCATAATGGGTAAGGGAAATTGCAGGGCGTCCGATACCTGTCACATTTGGTACACCTCATGATTGCAGCACCGCGTCATCGGCGAAATTAGCGTGCACCGTATATTGCTGATGACGACAATCATGCCTCTAAACTGTACTTTCGCGAACAGAAGCGGCCAAGGCATTCCGGTTTCGTCACGCGGGAAAGCGGGTTGGTTTGCTCACCAACCCGCCTCGGCTATACCTCAAGCCCGCCATGCGGACGGCCCATACAGCTTTAGAAGCTCATCTCATTCCCGGCCGCTACCCCAAAAGGGGGCACCACCACCGGACCCTTCGAACTGACGTGGTACGCCGGCGTAGCCGGCTCTGCCGCGACGGGCGCCTCAAAGCCCGCACGCACATCAGCATCCGGCGCCGCAGCCGGCGCATGGGACATGCGCTGGTAAAGCGCCGTGCCGAAGCGGAGATCGGGCCCGATAGTGTCAGCGACAATGCGTCGGGCCTCGCGGCGTTCGCCGTCCTTCTCGTACGAGCGGAATTCCAGTTCGCCCGCCACGGTGACCGGGTCGCCCTTTCGCAGTGAACTCGCCGAGTTCTCGGCCAGCGCACGGAAAGCCGAGACATTGTGGAAGACTGGCTCTCCATCCTGCCAAGTGCCATCCGCACCCTGGATTCGCTGGTTGACGGCGACGCGGAGCTTAGCGTGAGCCACTCCGCTTTCGCCGACGCTGAGTTCGGGATCAGCAACCAGGTTGCCGGCGATGCTGATCGGGATTTTGGTGCCCATGGTTCTTGTCCTTTCCAAAGCCGGTGGGACTCTCCCGCCGGACAAATTGTTGCCAGTCGGACTCACGGCCCGGCCATTACTGGTCCGTCGACCGACCGCAAAGGTTGTTCCAGTCCCGCATAGGACGCTGCCGGCCTCAACCGTGGGTCCGCGTCGACAGCGGTGATCTTGCCGCCGAATCCCGGCGGGTGTGTGATTTCGAGAATTCCCTTGCTAGCAGCAGTGACCCGTCCCAGTACTGACTTCGCAATATCCGCACGGGACGCCGGGAGCCTACGGCCGGCGTCGTGGGTCAACGCGTCCTTCTCCGCGTCAATGACGGCGTCAGCCCATCCGGCGAGATACGTTGCGGACTGAGGTCCGCGGTCGATCCCGTGGGCCTTAAGCACTGTGTAAGCCACGGACTCGGCCTCCACCTCCGCCAGCCCCCGATGGTCTGCGCTGCAGCCATACAGCCGGCCGACCGCGTCGTCGGGACCGTGAAGCAGCACATGTCCAAGTTCGTGTGCAAGGACAGCTGCACGCTCTTCTGGGCTGAGCCAGGCGCCGACCTGGACCCGGCGGTGGGAGAAATCCGTAAAGCCGCTTGTCAGACCGTACTGGGCGTGTGTCACATCGACTTGGAAGCCGTGGCTGCCCGCCACCGCGGCAAGAGATCCGCACAGCTCAGCTACGTCCAACACAGACTCGGCACCGGCGCGGGGCACGAGCAGCGGTGTACCCTGCGTTTGCGAGACGTCAAAGACTGCCTGGCCGCGCCAGCCTGTGATGACCGTCTTCGTTCCATCGTCGACGCCGCCATGGGGCACGTGCTCACCCGCAGGGATGCGCTGCAGGGTACCGTCGGGAAGCGTGACCTGCTGGAGTCTCGCCGTGCGAGGTGCGATCACCCAGAGCGCGTGTTCACCCCGCATCACCGTACGGCCGTGGCGGGCCCATTCCTTGTACCCTGCCACCAGCGTGGGTTCGTCGGTTCCTCGCTGGGCCATCTGCATCATGAGCAGTGCAACATTGCCGCCCGAGTAACGCCACAACGTTGCCGAGGCATCCAATAGCACTTGCCACTGCGACGGAGATTCAACTGCCTTTTCCAAGATCCTGTGGAGGCCATCCGTCAAGGCAGAGATACGCTCCTCGGGCGTCATGCGGGAATTGCCCGATTCACTCCGGCCCGGCGCGGCATCTGCCGCCACGGCGCTCGATACGTCTTCAGATTCAGGGGCCACGACAGCCGCTCTCCATGCTTCTTAGAATCCCGCCGGGACCACCCCGCGGATACTTGTTCATGTCCTGAGGCGGGACAACAGCATGACTTCAGGATTCCTCCCCGACCTGGTGTGACCCGTCTGCCACTCAATGAAGTGGTCTGACCGCAGCGTCCTTGACGCGAACTCCCGGCCGTCCGGGTCCGGATCCTCAGACGCTCGACGGCGTGGGGTAGCCGTTCGTGAAACGCCAGGGGCTCGAACCGGGGATCGCCGCTGGCGTAGGAGGCGAGTTCCGCCCGCTGCAGGGCACAGAGCTTGGCGACGATCTCGGAGTGTTGCCACCAGCGATCCGGAGTTCGTTGTGGCGATTCGTCTTCAGATTGGTCATGTGGCACTTGCGGTGTCGCTGACATGCTGTGCCTGGGCCCTGAGGGCCTAGGTAGGAGTGGCGTCCCGCGTTCCACTGAGCGCGTATTTAAGTCACCATGAAAGCTATTGCCTATGCCCGGTAATCAAAACAACGTGAGGACGAATCCCAAGGCTCGCCGGAAGCCCAGCGCAAGCAGACCCGCGCCCTCATAGACTCACACGGCTGGACCTTGATCGAGCACCACGAAGACCTTGGCGCCAGCGGCTACGATCCCAAAGCCGCACGACCCGGCCTTGACGCCGCACTCGCCGCTATTGCAGAATGACGCGCCGGCGTCCAGAGCGCGCACCGCCTCGGCGCCCTCTGCGGCGACGTCGTACCGCGCCCGTCAAGCCGCCGCTGGCGTATCCGTATCCGTGGCGCTGCCGTCCACGCCCTCCTCGCCGAGGCCCTCCCGCACATGAGATCGTCCAAGCGCGAACGCGCCGAGGCAGCCCTTGCCCGCATCACTGCGAACGCCTAAATGCCCGTGGAACAAAAGGCCCCTCTCAGAACCCGCCCCCGGAACCTTCTCCTAGGCCGCGAGAGGGGCATTTCTGCTTTTCCCAGATAGGGTGCAGAAACGACTCGTTTCATTATTGGGGGAACCATGAAAAAGCTTGCCATGAGCGGTGCCGCTCTTTTATTCATCACTGTTTTGTCCGGCTGTAGCGCAGCTGCTGAAAGCGCCAACCCCGCCGCCACAACCAGCACCACACCGGCGCCAACACCGACAGTCACGATAAAGGCGACGCCCACACCGGCACCCATCAAGACGAGCGGCTCCTACAAGGCAGACCTCGCCGCCGTCGGTGTAGTGCCCGACAACGTCAAGAGCTACGCCGACTGGATGGAGGAGCAAATATGCGAGCAGACGGGAACCGGTCTCGGCGTCTCAGTGCGTTCTATCGGTGGCGATGAGGCGGGCGCCAATGACAGCGTGCGTTTAACTGTTGCCTACTTCTGCCCCGAGAAATCACAAGAGGTTGAGTCATATTTGGACTACTTCAAGAAATAGCGCGAAAGACCCCCTTTCGGACCCCAGGAACCACTTCCTGCGCCGCGAGCGGGGCCCTGCTCCTCAGTCAGGAGTTGCTGAAAATCCGATTAGTCTCAGTGTCTTCATCTTCGAGTGGCCTGAGCGCTCCCAGCGACTTACGCTGCCAACGCACTCCGGCCCCGTCAATAAATTGAACCTCACGATTTCGATCAAAGGTCCGCCCACGAACCTCTGTCAGGACTTGGCGCGTGCCTCCTGCTTCAATGACGTTCCACTGCTTCGCCATGTCCACGTCTCCTGTTGCGGCACCACCCTCCGATTCAATTTCCCTTTGAACCAAAGTAACCAGTGAGATGGGCTCGCTGCCTCCGTTGTGAACACTCCAGTGCACGGCTGGACCCTCAAAGCCGTACCTCGATGGGTTGTTCGAGTAGGATTTCTCGGCGATCAAGGTGACCTGAGCAGCCAGCCGCCGCTTGTCAGCCTCTTTTTCCTCAGCCCGATCTTTGCGATAAATCGCCCGTTCGTCGGCGGCCGCCTCTCGCTCCGTGGCCGCCGCGGCGCGGTCCTTTTTTGCTTCCTGGCGTTCCTTGTCCAAACGTTTGCCGTCGCGAAGCCCAAGGTGGAGCGCCCAGCCCACCGCGCCGATAGTTCCGATAGCCGCGAGCCAGTCGGGCACGCTGCCCCAGTCCGGCGATGTAAGAAGTTCCCCAAAACTCATTCGGCTACCCTAGTGTCCGTTCAGGCTGACTGGGATTCAATTTCGCCCCAAGCCAGCGCGTGTGCCAGCAGAAGGCCGCGCAACCGCCGTTGTTCTTTCTTGTCCACATGCTGAAAGTCGACGAAGCAGTGTCCCGGCGCGCGTTTCTCTCCAACAGGAACCGGGCATCCGCTATCATCCACAGCGCGAAGGGTGGCCTTGACCACTTCATCAACAGTTACCTTGAACACACCCATCGAGGCGGACCTCGCATTGTCGTTATGCCATGTACGGCTTTCTTCGGGTGTGACCTTAGTGGATCGCGAGTACGACGCCTTGCCCTGGTCAGCATCGCTCGGCCCAAAGGCGGCAGCCCGCGGGCGGCCTACGTTGTCGTCCCAGTGGTGCGCAGGCACCTGCCGAAACAAGTCTTCGTGTTCGTCTTCGAGCAATTCTGCCTCGCAGGACGCAAGGTCTACAAAATCTGTCACGAAAGAGCCTCCCCCACTCGCGCAATTACTTCTGATAGGTCCTCGGTATCAAACTCAGCTGCATCACCGGAGGCAACATCAAGGTGAAACAAGAAAAAATCGGGTTCGGGCGAAATTTCGAGCGTCACAACTCGTTGAGGGGAACTCCATTCAACAATTACGCCGCCGTCTTCGCCCGGGTAGATGCCCGGCGAAATCTCACTCTTCTGAGTGGCGCGCAGCACCTCCCGGGCGGCATCAATCGCAGTGAACGAGATAAGAGGGCTCTTGTCGAGCTCTGGATGCCAATTCTTAGCAAGGCTGGCGAGTTCCACTATTCGCCTCGACCAAGGCTCAGTCTCAATCTCGAGCAGTTCAACTTCATCCACATTGAGAATCTGCTTTAGACGGTCACCCAGCCAACTCATTCGTCCTGTGACACGTATTAGAGGGGCCTGAGCACTCGATTCGAGGACTGCCTTCAGATCCTCCAGCCTCTCGGCTTCCTTATAACGCCCATGCACCTGATCGTAGAGCAAGGTCTTGATCTTGAAGTTTCTGGCCTCGGCGTTGAGTGCTATCAAACGACCAGCCACTGTCGAGGTGTACTTGCTCCTTTCAAGGGCCTCTTCTTCAGGCACCTCGAGGTCAAGCGAAAGTTGTTCGAAGATTGGGCGAAAAACCCTAGGCGCGGTCTCAGACGTGATGCGGACTTCTTCGTGCGTTTCCGTACCGCTGAGTACCAGTGAGTCTTCCTCGCGGAGGCTCGAACCGAAATCTCGGAAGGCGTCGAGTGACGCGAGGCTCGATAGCAGTCGTTGCTTCGACTGATTAGACGCTTCCTCTTCATCCTCTGTTTCGGCGTCTGCCGCGTCCCCCACCTCAGCCGCGTCGTCTGAGCTGGCCTCGTCGAGTGGCGTGCCGTCCGCAGCTTCGCCCTCATCCTTATCGACTGAAGGCGATTCATGGTCCGAGTCATCATCTTGTCCGCTGTCAGGAAGAATGACTCCAAAATTCCGATTAACTATGTCGGCAAAAAGCGCTTCAACGTCGAGGCGTCCTGCATCGTAAAAACTGTCGTAGGCAGTTCGCGTTTTTTCCATCACCGGAACAGCGCTGCCATCCTCAATTTCAGTGACGGCCAGATCAAATTCACTAGAAAAGTCAGCCGGGACTTCTTCTCCAGGATTAGCCTCACGCCAAGCCTGCTTAGCTGCTTCAAGGATCAATTCCTTGTATCGCTGCAATTCGACTAATGCGTCGATCGGCAGTCTTCCCCCATTGAATCGCGCACCATCCAGTTTCAGGCTGGCGAAGAAGCCAGATTCATCCTCTGCTGGATTTGCGTCGATTTCATTTACGCCAATGGCGTCATCGTCATCGTTCACTTGCTCAACATACAGGAGCGATCTGACAAAACCGGATACGCGAGACCGAAGCGTCACCATTCGTTACCCAACCAGTCGCACGAGCAGTGTGACCACCCGCTCCCTGTCACGGTGATCCCGTCGATGACCTACACCACGGACGGATGACGGAAGGTCGGCCTCTCAGGTAACCGCTGCGAGGCTTCGGCGCACAGCTTTCGTAGCTGTTTTATCCCCACACAGGGCCACCTTCGGGCTCCCTTTACCGTCCCATACGTCTTTGAATCTGGCCGGACTACTCTGCAAACGCCGGTTCAGCCCGACTACACGTGAAGCGCCTCGCCTCAGAATGGGTCCCCGATGTGGTGGGAACCCGCCTGCCATTCAACGAACTCCGGTGCGTCTGACCGCAGCGTCCTCGACGCGGACTCCTTGTGCGCCTGCAGGCCAACACAACCGGCCGTCCTCGTGTGGATCCGCAGACGCTCGACGGCGTGCGGCAGCCGTTCGTGGAACGCCAGGGGCCCGAAGCCGGTATCGTCGCTGGCGTAGGAGGCCAACTCCGCACGCTGCAGAGCATAGAGCTCGGCCACGATCTCGGAATGCCGCCACCAGCAGTCTGGAACCACCGACGTCGTCAGCTGGTACGTGGCAACAAGCCAGCGGACCCAGACCGCCAAAGAACGCCACACACTTCCGGCCTGCTCAGCTGTCATTTCCCGCCAACGGTATGTCACGCCGGATGCCCGCCCCGGCGGCCGGAATGCAGAGCGGAAGAGCTCCGCCGTCAGCTCATCGTCGTCCGCTCCGGCTGACGGGATCTCAAAGCGTTCCACGTCGTCATGGCTGGCCATCGGCCGCCTCCTCAGTTGATGCCTGTCTCAGACGGTGCCCGTCAGCCAAGGTCCGTTCAAGCTCCAGCTTTGACCGACCGAGCTCGGCAGCGTCTTTTCGTTTGTGCCATTCGCGCAAGTCCAAGAGAATGGGCCGGGTTCGACGTCCCAGCATGAGGGCCGTGCCTGCGGGCAAGCGCCTGATCTCATGAAGCGGCAGGACCGGACTCTCCCTGATCTGTTCGCCGTCCTGCCGGCCCTGTGCAGACCAGGAGCGGGTGTTCAGGGTCAGGCTCCGCTCCCCCAGCAGCCCAGCCAGCGAGCGCAGGTCACGCTCATCGGAGCCGCCTCCGAAGATCACTTTGATGATGGCCGAGTCCCAAATAGTGGCCGCCTCATCGATGGACCAGCCAGTACGGGCCTGGGACAAGGATTGGAGAACCACCAAAGTTGAGATGCCAATGCCGCCCCCGTCCGAAAGGGTGATGGGCAGGCCCGGCCATGGGGCCAGATTCGCAATCTCGTCCAGAACCAGGGACAGCGGCGGATCCAGCCTGCCTCCCGGAGAGATAAAGGCCATTTCGCGCGCGGCGCTGTCGATGTCGTCGATCAGAGCCGACAGATATGGCCCTGCCGCAGCCGCTCCCGCACGGGTGCCGATCAAATACAGGGTCCCGCAGTCCCTGATGAACCTCTTTGGGTCAAATTCCTCAGACTCGTCCCGGGGATCAAGTGCGGCAAGCACTTTCGGCGACGACAGCGGTGCGACAGCAGCCGACACACCAATCCAGGAGTTGGACGTGTTCCTCGGGTCATCCTCCAGGATCCCCATGAGATCGGCCTGCCACCCCAGCGCCGCCGCGGGTTGGCTCAGGACCTCCAAAGCCTCACGTGCCAAGACCGGGCTCGAGGACCAGCGCCGAAACGCGCGGACTCCCTCGCCGGACAGGGCCGCAGCGTGAAGAAGGCATTGCAGGATGATCAGCGAGCGCTTTTGCCATGCAGCGTTCTCACCCTTCATCTCCGTGTCCGCAGTGATAACGAGAGCACGGCGCGTGGCGATATCCGGGTCCTCGCAGCCACGAACGGGAGACCAGCGAAGTGTCGAAGGCAGTCCGGACATGCCTTGCGGATCGAACACCGTAACCGACCTGCCGCGTGTAGCACGGGCTTTCATGGTGACCACCAAGTTGTCGGCGCGGGTGGAGGTCGTGACCACAGCGCCCGGCGCATCGAGGATGGCATTAATGACCACGTAGAGGCCCTTACCGGATCGCGGAGCACCCTGGATGACCATCGATTCCTCCGTGGAGACATGAATCGTGACACCGCGCGAACGGCCCAACGTCCACGCCACGTCCTGAATCCGCGGTTTTGCCAAGCCTGGCCGCGTGAACTTGCCGCGCTTCAGGACGGACCTCGCTCCGAAATCCTGGAGTATCTCGGTGCGGCGCGCGATGCCCTCGCGGTTCAGGATGTCCTGGCGCAGCCACGCGCCGGATTGCTTCCACCTCCGCCAGGCCAAGACAGACCCCACGGCGAGCGCAGCCGCCAGAAGGAGGACCGGGCCAACGATCCACCAGACATTGCCGGTACCGACGTCGCATCCCTGCGGATTGCGCACGATCCAGTCCATCCGGCCAATGAAAAGTCCGACGGCGGCCGCCGGGTTGAAGGGCGACGGCGGACTGCCGCCGCAGCGCCAAGCCACCACGACGTTCGCTGCGCCCTGAACAAGGAAACACAGGCAGACGTAGCCGGCCACGGCGATGAGCCCGGCAGTGACGAAGGGGCTGTCGGTGCCTCGCCGCGAAGTCATCGGTGGCATTCAGATCATCCGGTCGTCAGTGCCGAAGACTTCAAGTTCATCGGTCGTGACCCGGTTCGCGACGATAAAGGAACGGTTCCCGACTTTCCAGAGGCCAACGCCTTTGGGGAGGTTCTCTACGTGCTCGCATTCGGCCTCAGTCAGCCCCAGGGCTTCTTTCGTCAGGCGCATGGCGTCGTGCTTCTGGCGGTAGATGATCCTAGTGTCGGCTTCGGTGAGCAGGCCAAGTGCCTTCTGGCGGTGCCCGCTCGTGCTGTCGCCGATCTCGTTGAGGTCGGCCACCTTGTGCATGATGAGCAGATTCGCGATGCCGTACGTGCGCGCCAGTCTCCACTGCTCGCTCATCTTGGCGAGCATGTAGGGGTCCGCCAGCATGCGCCAGCCTTCGTCGTAGACCACCAGCCGTTTGCCGCCGTCGGGGTTGGTAACGGCTGCCTCCAACCAAGTGGCACCGCACGCGGCCGCCAGCGACAGTGCTTGCTCCGAGGCACCGATCAGCGCCGACGTGTCCATCACCATCATGGGCGCATCGGCGTCGAAGGCCACTGTCGACGGGGCGTCGAACATGCCCTCCAGGTCACCGGAGACGGTCCGCCGCAGCGAGTGGCTCACCGCCAGTCCCCCGTCCTTTCCCACCAGGCCGATCGTTTCCTTCGAGGGGTTCAACAGATGGTCCAGGACCATCGGCAGCGTCGGATTCGAGTTCTCAGCCACCGTCTCCATGAGGGCCATGTCGAGGGCAGTGTGCTCGACCGGGCGGAGCGGCATGCCCTGCCGCATCAGCGACACTAGCGCCACCAGCAGGTAGCGACGGCGCTGCCGCACCACAGCCTGCCATTGTGCCTCACTCAGGGCGCTGGACCGCGGGCCCGCGTCGAGCGGGTTGACCCGGGCAGCGCGGCCGGGTCCCACGGAAATGACCTTGCCGCCCACCGCGTTGGCGACCGCTACCCACTCACCTTTGGGGTCGGACGCGACGGCGGCCTTTCGCCCTAGCGTGATGGACCTGGCCACCAGCGATTTCCCGCACATGGATTTACCGGTCCCCACGGTGCCGATGACAACGATCGAGGGACCGCTGATGACGCCCTTGTCATACAGAATCCACGGATCGTAGGAAAACGCCCCGGAGCCGAAAACGTCGGTGCCGATGTACGTACCCTCGTGCCCGAGACCGGATTCCGTCAGGAACGGATATGCCGCAGCGAAGGTCAGAGTGGACGCGTGGTGCGGCGCCGGACGCAGCCGGTGCGGGCCGCGCAGCGAGGCGCGATCCCGGCTCCCCCAGTCGCCACCGCGATCGGCGGTGTCCAACCGGGCGCCGACCATCTCGCCCGCCCGGAGCAGAGCCGACGCCCACGGTTGACCATCAGCGGCCACCGAGCGCCGCCGTCGTTCTTTCCGCTCCTGGCGGTTCCCTCCCGACGGCACGTACTCGACCGACTTGGGCGCGTGCGTCATCGCAAACCCCGCCCGAACGGGAGGGCACCGGCCGCGAATGCCGCCCATTGCTGCCCGGCCAGGAGGCGCAGTTCGACGAAGGCGCCGGCGGCCGCCGACTCCAGTTCCTGCCTGTAGCGGGCCAGGTCCTCCGGAGTGCCTGCGGTGATGGTCACGTATGCAGCGGGCCTCACGTCCCCGTGTCCGGCGACGATCTCCTCCTCGCGCTGGGCAACCTCTTCCTCCTCAGCCCGTTGCTCGCGGGTCAGTGGTCTGTCGAAGCGGGTGTTGATGCGGCGCCTGGTTTCATGGGCCTCCTGCGCGGACCGGATGTCCCGGAGCGCCTCGGTTGTGGGCACGGCCCGAATCACCTCCGTGACCGTATGGCGGAAGTCGCCCACATAGATGAGCGGATGGAGGAAGCCCGGAAAGACTTTCTGCCGTGGCCATTCGGCGATCCAGAACGTTTGATGGAAACCGGAGTCGGTTCGAACGTATGTCCAGTGCTCTTCTACGGCCATGGGCCCTGCGTGCGGTTCTGGCGACTCTAGGGCTTGGGGCTGCATTCCCTCGTTGGCCCGTTTGCCTGCCCGGCTTGCGACGGCGGCGGGATCGAAGGCGCCCCGAACGACGTCGAGGATTCCGCCCTCGGACAACCACTTCTCCACCCTGACGCTGTGTGTCCCGAGCGCGGTGGTCATGGCCTCGACCTCCAGGCGAAGCACGCGTTCGATACCGGCCAGTCCCCCGCCGGACTCTTTGATCCGGCGTCGGGCCTTGGCGGTGTCCACGACAACAGCGATCAGGAGATCGTGGCTCATAGTCGATCCGGCCGCAGAAATCAGGTCCTCGTATGCGCGCTGACCCCAAGTGGTTTCGCTGGCATCCCCAGCCGGGCGCGGGGCCGTTTGTTCGTAGAAGTCCCGCAGGGCGGTGGACGGGTACGGCACCGTATAGTCCTGAACGGCGATCCTCGCGAGGCTCGTTCGCTGGGCCATGCCCGCCTGCACTCTGGACCAGGCCTGCACGGCCCATGCTTTGTCCTCGCTGTCCAACAAGGCAAATGACCTTGTGCTGCAGCGAAGTATTGCTATCGCCTCCCGGCCGCGGGTGTCCACGATGAAGCACTCCCCTCGCGAGGTGCGACGCAATTCCAGGTTTCCCAGCCCTCCCGGCAGCGCCAGCCGTCCGACCACTACTGGCCGCTCTGGTCTGGTGAGGAACCGTGTTTGCCCTGCTATTGATCGGTAGAAGAACAGAACGGCATGGCTGGCCCACACCGGGTACGGAATCCTTGAATACTGCAGCAGGCCAAGGAGCATCAGCGCGAGCCAGGCCGGTCCCGACGCGAACAGGCCGATCGGTCCCTGGGCCGCGGATGCCAGACTTGCCACCACGACTCCGCCTGCCAACAGCAGCAATTGGTACCACTTCAGCCCCATGAACAAGCCGCGGCGCTCGTACCGCGGGAATTTGACTGCCTCGAGGGCGCGTGACGTTTCAGACATGGAAATCACCGTCGTTTGGGGGCTGGATGACTACCGGCCGGTGGATGGGAGGCTGGGCCGTCGGGGCGGCCGGTGGCACGCCTTTCGGAAGGTTCGACGATGGCGGCCGTGGATCCTTGGCGGCATTGCCCCCGATTCTGGTTCCCGATGCGCCCGGGGCTGTTTGCGGCTGGGCCCCACCTGCCCCAGGCGACGCCGGGCTGGGAGCCGAGGTGCCGGCGTCGAGCATTAATGCACTGGCGTTGCCAGCGGGCGTCGATGCCGGGGTGGCACCCGTTGGCCTTCCGGGAAGCGGGACTCCGGCCGGCAGTGCGCGTGTGGGAAATTGACGGCTCGACGGGATCGGGCGGGTCATCGACGAACGCCCGGCCATCGCGGCAAGGGTGAAACGACCACCGGTCTGGCGGCTAATTTGGCGTGCGGTAAAGCTGGAGGTTCGGGAGAGGACGTGGCCACCGCCGGCTGTTTGCGCGGCGGCGGCCAGCTCACCTCCGGCGAAGCTCACGAGGCGCAGGGCCATGAGCGGCGCACCGCATGCAAGGGCCATGCCCACGACGCCGGCGGCTAGGCCGGCGAATGACTTCGACTCGGCGAAGAGTTTGATGGCTACGGCCAGCACTGTTGCCGCAAGCGGTTTGGCGAGCAGCAAGGCAACGACAATCTCGCACCACCGACGGGCCCAAGTTTTCGTCTTCTCCCACGGCATCAGCATGAGAGCGACTGGAGCGACAGCGGCGAGCACGATGAGCGCAAAGGATCGGAAGATCATCGAACACATCAGAATGAAGGCCAGGATCCAGACGACAATCACTGCCATCACGGTGACGACGACCGCCCCGGCCGCGCCGCCGGTAGTTCCCGGGGCCAAGGACACGACGTTCCATTCCCGGCCGGAGTCCGCAGGGGCACGCTCGAAGCCAAAGAGCCGCATGAACACGAGATAGGGATCCGTCCCCATGGATTCAAGCAGTGCTGTGGCTGCGGAATCGCCCACTTTGGTTAGCTGGCGGACGAGGTAAACGGCACCGGCCACCAGGGGAATAGCCGCGGCGCCGCCAACCAGAGCCCGAACCAGGCGGCGGGGCTGCTGGCTGATGAGACCGGACAGCAACTGGAGAATCATGGCGACGACGAGCGGCGTCATCATGATGACAACCCACCAGCTCGTCAGACCCTCGACGGCCGTCCATTGGGAGTCGTCGACGTCAGAGACACTGAACGCGCCCGTAATGAAGGACCAGATCCAGGATGCTGTGCTCTGGAGAATGTTCGCGAAGAACGACGTGATGGAACCTTGGACGCCGTCGTTCGCTTGGGAGACGAGACCGCAGCCGGGCGGCCACCATCCGTTGAGGTCGCACTCGACCGGCATGGCGGGCGGGACCTAGAAGCCGAGATTGAACGCGGACTGGGACCAGAGGATGTAGCCATTGATCCCGCCCAATATCGCGGCCACCGGCCCGGTCCAGAGCAGGATCATGCCGCCGCCCGAGGCGAGCCGCGATGACTGGCTGAGCTTGCCTGCCAGCAGCATCGCGGCCCCGACGATCGCCACAATCGCGATCACTATGAAGGCCCCGACCAGGATGCCTCCGCCGATCTGTTTGAGCGATTCGAGGAAGGGAAAGTTCGTGTTCGGGGTGATGCCAGGATCCACCGCTGCCAAAAACATCGCGCGCTCCATCTGTTGTCGTCGAGGGAATGAGGGATTGGGCTCACGACTTCATGGAGGCGGCGGGGCGGGGCTACATGACCCACGAGTTCTTTCTTGAGCCACCCAGGCAACGTGCATACTAATTCGCTGAGTGAACTAGCAGGACGCAGTTTGGCGCTTGCGGCAGTTAACTTCATTGACGAGGGCGCCGACGCCGGCGGCGAGGAACCGCCACGAGAGCCCTGTGAGGCGGTGACAGGCTCTGGGAACGGAGGCATTCGAACATATGTTCTATACTTTTGTCGTGATCAAACGTGGTACTCCCGACGACTCCGAGCGCATGTTTGCCCGGATTCACGCCGAAGAGAGCCGACCGATTGATGACCCAGCTCCCATCCGAGACTTCCCGAAGTATGGCCGGCCTCTGGTCTACGTGAGCGGGATCTACGGCAAGGCCGTGGCATGGACGCATACCTACGGCCTGATTGAATGGCTGGACTCTTCAGGAAAGTATCATCTGGGCTGGGCGCACTCATCGAGCATCAAGCGGGTGACACCGGAAGAGTGGAACGGTGACAGCCGACTATAGCGGGGCCCCTTCCATAGAAATTGAATCAAACGCGCGACTAGCCCGGGGTTTTCATGAGGCGCCGGGTGCCGTGCCGGGCGTGATAAGCAGGGAAAGGGTGCTCTGAACTAGGAAAATAGTGGTAGTCGAGACCGTTATTTGCCGAGCGAGGGGCACCCTTTCGACGTAGACGTCAACCCCTGTTTCCGTCCGTGCCGGTCAGTTTCACCGGCCAGTCGCCGATCTCCCACGCCGGGGTTTCGGTGCTTACCGCCTTCATGGATGCTCTGGGATTCGGCAGACTCTGCGAGGAGCGGCTGGGCCAGTTCGTTCTCTCCGGCGCGAAACACCGGCCCTGCAGGCTGGTCGGGTCCCTCGCGGCGATGCTCGCCGCCGACGGAGAACATGCCTCGAATCTGGATATCCTGCAGTCCTCGCCCGGGGTCTTCGGTCAGCTGCCCTCGAACGCGACCGTGTCCCGGTTCGAGCGCACCGTCACCGTCACGAATCCCGAACTGTTCAGCTACGGGTTTGAGACCCTGACAAGGGAACTGCGTGCACGGGCCTGGAACGCCGCCGGGAACCGCGACCGGCCCTGGCCGCAACAGCCTTGGAACCGCTGATCATCGACCGTCAGCCCAGCTAGCCCAATAAATGGCCGGTATCTGCTCTCGCGGTTGAGCCCTAGTTGGTGTCTTCGACCTCAGGGCCGGGTTCCGCCCATTCCAGGGCGGCCAGAATGTGTCCTTCGTCAGGGAGTACCTGCTGCTCTGCTGAACGAAGTTTGTCGTAGGTGTAGGCAGCGACGGCCATGGGCGAGGTGGAACGGCCGAGGCTGTACCGGACGCTGCGGTCGTTCTTGGTACCGCAGATGAGGATGCCGATGGTTTCGTTGTGGTGGTCGCGGCGCAGCAGGTCGTCGACGAGGGCGACCTAGAAGTTGAGTTTGCCGGCGTATTCGGGCTGGAATTTGCCGGTTTTGAGTTCGATGACGACGTAGCGGATTAACCCCACTAAGGCACGTCAGAGCTGTTAGCCTCGGACCACGACAGGAAAACCTTCATCTGTAGTGCATATCCAGCCTGAATGCATCGGCCGTGCTGTCAGGAGGTGTCTGCATCATCCCGTTTCAAATGTCCATTGCCTTACGGCGAAACTCTTTCATCGTTGCCTGAGACTCAGGATCAAGGTCCAGCGGCGCGAGATCGGCTTGCCGTTCAATGTACAGCGTGTGGAACATCCTTAGACCAGTGTGCTTCAGATCCTCAATGAACCAGGAGACGGGCAACTCACGTATTGCCCACCGCTGCAGCCTTGTATGAATCTTCCGGATCTGCGACCGCAGCTTCTGATCCTCGAATTCGTCAGCCTTGTCCCTCTGATCCAACCACTGATACAACAGCGTCAACCGGGTCCGGATCCACAGGTCGATGATCAAGCCCTCGTCCGTGGGCTGCAGAACGCCGTGCACGATCTTGCCGTCCCGACGACCAGGAACCCATGTAACCCCGGTAGTGATCTCCCACATCTTGTCGAACGTTTGGTTACTTGGATCCTCTTTGGAAGCCACGTGCCGGTCCATCGCAGAGGTCAGCAGATTTATCGCTGAGAACAGATCAACCATCGTGGAGTGGTTGGATTCATAGATGGCGTCACGTTGTTTGCGTTTCTCAGCGCCCCGGCCGATGAAGTATGCCCCCGCCACGGAGATGACAGAGACAAGTGCGCCAATCAACGGCGGGAGGATCACCTGCCACGCACTGACCGCCATGTTCCAGTCCAGCATCGGCACTCCCCTCGATCACCGCCGTTGATACTCCCGATCTTAGGGCAGAGGACGACAAGTCTTTCTAGGTCCCCTCGCGTCCTTTCGCGGGGATGGCCGATCACAGATTGGAGACTGCTGAAGCCATGTCGAATAGTCGGCCGGCGCCCCGTTGGTCTCCCGAGCTGAATTATCCAAAGTTCTCTGGACAATTCGGCTCGGGCAATCCTTCCGCCGTGTGTGAATGACAGAACTCATCCCATGCGCATGGCAAGTTTCGACGGGTTTGCCCACCCTCTAGTCGAACTTTCTATAGAGTGGTGTGGATCCCACGGCCCCGTTGAGTCGTCAGCGACTGTCTTCGCTGTCAGCGCGCGGTTCGGCCCATTCCAATGCGGCCACGAGGAGCCCTTCGTCGGGAGAGCGTTTTGCTCGGCTTGCGGGAGGTTGTCGTAGGTGTAGACCGCGACGGCCATGGGAGAGGATGAGCGACGGAGGCTGTACCGGAGGCTGGGGTCGTTTTGGTGCCGCAGACGAGGAAGCGGACGGTTTCGTTGTGATAATCACGGCGGTGCACATCATCGACCAAGGCGACGTAGAAATTAAGTTTGCCGGCGTGCTCGGGCTGAAACTCTCCCGTCTTGAGCTCGATGACAACATAGCCCGTTGACCCACTAACTGCCAGCCATTGGCACCTCACCCCGCACGGAGGGCGACGGCCGACGTGGTCAGCCTCCGTACAAGCGGACGATGGCTGATGGCGGGCATTACCGTGTGGGTATGGAACCTGATCACAAGCCCTCAGTTATCAGCCGGCTGCTGGACGAGCTGTCGTGGGAGGGGAGCAACGTGAAGCGCTACAGGGACGGCGGCCGCGGCATGGAAAACCCGCTGACTGCAGAGGTCTTTCAGGGCCTATCTAACCTCCCGCGAGACCTGTTCCTCGGGGAAGTCCTGCGTTGTGCCCATGGCGCCGACCAAACCCGACTTGCGGCCGCCAATGATGCTGAAGCTGCTGACCTCGACGTGCTGCCGGGCAGTCTCCAGCTGCCGGTCCTCAACATTGATGTCCAGCCGGACGTGTGGGTGACCGGCCCCGCGGTCAACTCTTAGTGGAGGCCAAAGGCTTTAGGAGAGGCGCGACGTTCAATGTCGAGCAGCTTCCTCGGGAGCTGCTCTGCGTGCAGGCGCACAGCGGCAACCGAACACCCTTGCTCCTGCTGGTCCTGACCACTTCCCCGCCCATCAGGCTCGCCGGAAGCGGCCGCCACGAGGTCGACGCTGGTGTTGCCGTGGGTCTTGAGTCCCTCTGCGCCCGCGCGGGAATGACTGTTGAAGACTATGAGGCTTTGCTGGCCTCAATTCCATACTGTGTCGCCTGGATAACCTGGTCGGAGATATACACCGTTGTAATGCGACAGAAAAGCGCCCTAATGGGTCTCCCCTCCAGCATCGCTGCGTCCCTCTACCGGACCGCTGACGGCGTGGCCCAAGCCATCAAATGGCACTCGGATGGCCTGGTATTGGAACCGGTGGCTGTCGTCGATTAGCTTGACTTACAAGCAGCGAACGTGTCTATCCGCAACTAGCAAGGTCGAAGTTGGGACAAAGGCGGCATTACCTGAGCGTAGCTTTCTGGAAGGACTGGAGCTGTTCCGTACAAGCAGATATCCCGGATGTTGGCTCCAGTCAGCTCAGCTCCGGTCAGGTTGGCGCCGCTGAGGTTTGCTCCAGCTAATTTGGCTCCCGTGAGATTCGCTCCGGTGAGAACCGCTCCTTCGAGATCAGCGCCTTCCAAATTGGCGTCAGTCAGATCCGCTTGCCACAGCTGGGTGCCAATCATCTTCGCCCGGGATAAATTCGAGCCCCTTAGATTGGCTTTCGATAGCTGAGCATCGGACAGGTCAGCGAATCCCAGGCTGGTGCCCGAGAGGTTACCATCAGACAGTTCTGCACCACGGAAGACGGCGTATGTTCCATGTCCTCCGGACAGGTCCGCGCGTTGGGCCGTAGCCATCGAAAAATTTGTTCCTACAAAGCTGGCATCCTTTAATGAGGCATCATTCAGGTTGCTGCTGGTTAATATGGCCTGGTCAAGAGTTGTCCCTGACAGTTTCGCTCTCGCAAATTGAGCACCAGCAAGACGTAGGCCAGGTAGTAGCTGGCCCTCTAAGTCGGTGGCGTGAAAAGGGCGCGGCTCTACCGGGTTGTCGGAGGACCGCTCCCTCACGAAATTGAGGTTCTCCAAGCGGAGTGCTTGAAGGTGCTGCGCGGCGCTGATTTCTTGGAGCGCACTTTCCCGCTTATCGTCGATGCCTGCCTGCCATTCCACTGTGACTACTGCAACCGCCAAGCCGCCTACAAGTGCGATTGCCAATGCGAGCGCAGCTTCCCCTAATCTGGCTACTCGGCCGTGGGCCTTGGGGAGAACGTTGGATTCTACGTGCTGGCGGGTTACCCCAACCTCATCTTCTGGCGTTGACATCTTTGTTCCTTCTTATTCTTTTGGGACACCGCATGCCCTTTGGCCGGCTGGTCAACTCCAATGACCACACTGGACACGTGTCACGAATCTCGACAGAGTGCGCTTCTCAGCTATCTCGCTGTGTGAGATGTTCTACATGACGGAACTCATCCCCAGCCGCGTTAGGCAACTAACAACCGGTTAGCCCCTCTTAGTCGAACTTTCTATACATCGGAGTCAGGTTCAGCCCATTCCAAGGCCTCCACGAGGTGTCCTTCCTTCGGCAGTACCCGTTGCTCAGCTGGTAGGAGTTTGTCGCAGGTGTGGGCGGCGACGGCCATGGGTGGTGAGGTGGAGCGCCCAAGGCTGTTCCGGACGCTACTGTCGTTCTTGGTTCCGCAGATGAGGATGCCGATGGTTTCGTTGTAATGGTCGCGGCGAAGGACATCGTCGACGAGGGCAACGTAGAAGTTGAGCTTGCCGGCGTGCTCGGGTTGGAATTTTCCGGTTTGAGTTCGATGACGACGTAGCCGTTGATCCTACTAACTGGGCCAAAACGGCTCGGACAACAACTACGACCCTTTCTTCACCTACTTTTTGGTCCCGCCGGACGCTGGAGCTTCAACGGAAGTCGGCTGTATGACTGCAGACGCCGGATCCTTGTTTGCATCGTCTTGGTACAAGATGCGTTCGCTGGAGCTGAGCGCTTTAACGTCTTCTCGGAAGCTATCAAAGCGAGGCACGTTATATGTGCTGAGGTCCCCGAGTTCATAATCACGGGCCATGTTCGACAGCCGAGGCCGGATAGCGTCGCCAACAGGTGAGGCGTCAAGAGCGGAGTCGAGTTCCCGCATTAATTTCTTGGCGTCATGCTTCCTTATACCTTGCGGATGGTTCCGCAGGAAGTTGTTCACTGCCCGCTTCATACGATCATCGCTGCGGTTTCTTTCTTCTTCTGCCGACGCGTCGTCCAAACGCTCAGCCAGGAAGCTTAGGAGGGCCGCAAATCGCTTTCGCAGCATCCCGGCGCCGGGAGTTTCAGGTGAAACGGCGAGCAGGGAAACAACTTCTCGCGCTAGCCCAGCTTTCTCTATATGTTCCTCAGGGAAGGCAAACGTGTAGGCCTCTTCTAAAGCGTCCCAAAGCCGGCCGCCCGACTCGACGAGGTTCTTTCCTATGCTCTCAGGGGTAAATGACTCCGCGTCCTGCTCTTGCAGATCCTCGAAACGCGCCAGGTAATTCAATGCAGCTCGGTGTGCGATGTCAACCGGGAGCAGATCTTCGATCTCTAGCACGCTAACCCCTTTGTCGACTACCAAGCCAGACTGCGCGGCCCACGTATCAAGACGAATAATGTATTCATCGCCTAACACGCGCTTTCGTCGTGCTTCTCCCCGTTGAAGCACTTTCTCTGCTATCAGGCCCGATTTGTCGCCGTCTAGAAGCGCGACACAGGGAGGCTTGATAACATCTCGCCCCCTCGCCAAGTAGGCCATGTAGGGAATACTGTCTGCACCCCCACACGCAACGACTGTGACCTCATTCAGGTCCAGGACCCCTGCTGTGCTCTGTTCTCGCTTCGCGATGTGAGCTGAAATACCTGCCAGCAGTATTTGATCTCCCTGTCCTTCGACAAAGAGATTCTTACCACCGATGAAGGTTGTTTCGGCAAGATTGGCGCCGATTGAAGAACGTAACGGTTCGTATCGGTTGTTGGCTGCATCGCGGACTACACGGGTTCCTTCGTCTTCGGAACCTTTGTCTAACACCCGGATCCTGTGAGGCGCATTCTTGTCGATCAAGAAGGGTGAATGCGTCACATACACGACCTGACTTTGTTGTCCATCGTCCTCGGGCAGGGCGTAGTCGTGCAGCACCCGCATTAGGTCTTGCTGTCCCACGCTTGATAGGAATGCATCCGGCTCGTCTAAGAGCAGTATGTCCGGCTTGCGGTTCTTCAGTCGGTGGGCAGTGAGTTGTACAAGGTAGCTCAGAAAGAAGCGAAGCCCTTGGCTCCTTTCTCCGAAGGAATACTTCGACCCGGTCCGGTCCAGGATTGTGAACGCCAACTCGTGTTCACGCGCCTCCACTAGAAGCTCGAAGTCTCGGTCCTGCGACCACCACCGCTGGACATTTAGGTTCTCCTTGATAGCGGAGTTCATGGCCCCAATGATTGCCTCAACCTGGCCTTCGCGCCCAGATCTAATCGCGTCTTGCAACTCCACGAATGCTTGTTGATCTATACCGGCGGCATCGATGAGTAGCTGGCGGGCAAGCTCGAACTCCGCCCTGCGTCTTGCTTCAGCATCGACACTGGCGGGATCCGTACCTTCAGCAAGCGCCGGCAGAACCGCTTCTCCGGCTGTCTCGGCGGTCGGAGAAGCGAGGTCCCCCAACCGATCCAGTATGTCGATACGGGTTTTTCTGAGGTGTAACTGATTGTGAGGTTGTCCGGCGAGTTCGGCAATGGAGACGCTGTCCGGCACGGCGAGGTCAGTCTTCAGCTCGTGATACGAAGGGAGAATTGCTTCCAGGATTGAGAGTTCATCGCTGGTCAGCGGAGTCCTCTCGCCGTTGACTAGCAGGAAGGGGTCTCCGCCTCCCGGACGGTAAAGGCTGAACTCTTCCGCGCTCTCAAGAGCGGGGATAACTGCTCGATCATCCGTCGAATCAAGTTTGAATGTGCAGCCGAACTCAGGCAACCTGAGCTCGTTGGTCTTGACTGAATACAACTCGCTGTACCGGCAAAAGTCTGCGCGGTTGACGGGGGTTCCCGTCAGAGAAGCCTTAATGGCAGTCAGCAACTGACTTTTGCCAGATTCATTGGCTCCAACAATGGCCGTGATTTCTGGATCCAGAGGTATACGGACAAAGGGGTACCATGCAGGATCAGTATCCTCCCAAGGGGCTGGCTGATTCGCGATTCGCGACTTTAGTTCATAGTCGTAATTAAATGAGCGAAAGAACCTGACATCTAGCCTCTTAAACTTCATGATCTCCCCCGAGCGGCGCATATTTTCGAGCCAATGCTTCTGATGTGAGCTTAGGTCATGACGCAGACAACGCTTGGCCGGCAGGCCGCTCGTGTCCCCGCCCTAACGAAGACGCCGCGAATCCCGCCTCTCCTTGGCGGCCACATAGAAGCGTAAAGCCGTTTCGATTACGTGTGTCATCAGGGCATAGGACTCAACCGATACAAGTGTCATCTGATCAAGGGTTCCGCAGGGTGCAGCGTTGAACTCCGCGTCTTTCCCATAGATCGTCCGGAACTGGTTATCAGCGGAGGACTCGTCGCTTGTTCTCCAAGGATCGACCAAGGTGTCGTCCAAATGAGCAGCTGCCATGATGGCCCACATCCGCCGCTCAAAGTACTCGGCAGGATCGACTTGGAAGTAGTAGTCGGTGAGATCTACCTCCATCGCTTCTTCGGGGTCGACATCGGGCTGAGAATCTCGGAGACCTTGGAAGAGGTGGAGCGGTTCGATCATTCAATGAACCTAACCAATTTCGTCCCGAATCGGCTCGCGAACTGCCATGGAATGCTCCAGACGTGACGCCTCGTCAACGCGTTGTTGTCGTGCGAGATCTCTGAATACGGGCACCGCGTCCCATGCGCATTGATACCGGCCCTCAGCCGGCCAGAGAACTGGAGATCGTGGGCGCCGGCGGACGCAACGTCTACCGGTACGTTACAAGGTCAAAGTAGGCAGTATCTGAATTCCAGGCGATCGGATGCAGCAGCGTCCCCACAGAGGGGTTGAGCGCGCTGTACATCATCCCGTCGCCAGCGTAGATTCCAACGTGGCCCCAGTTGTCCGGCCCCTGCGCGTTCTGCACCACCAAGTCTCCTGGCTGCGGATTGTCCGTCCGCTTACCAACTCTCCATTGCTCGACTCTCGGGAGGTTGATTCCGGCTTGCCGGTATATCCATTGGACAAAGCCCGAGCAGTCCCACGCCTTGAAGGCTGTCCCTCCCCACATATAGGACCCACCGACTCCGGCTTGTGTAAACCGCAGGATGTCCTTTCGGATCTGGCTCAGGTCTGCCGACATTGCGGTGGGCGCTGGGACGGGCGGCGCATCGACGCAGGGAGTAGGTGCCCTCCCATCGTCGAGCGCTTTAACGATAGCCGCCGCTTCCGGCTCCCATCGCGCATACAGCTCAGGAAACGCCGAAACTTGGACTGCCTGCGCTGCCTGCCCTTTGCTCATGGATTGCCACCCCGGGATGTCCAGCAACCCGCGCGGAGTGCCATGGTTGGGACCAGCCGGTCCGCCATAGAACGCCCGGACGTTGTAGGTAGGGTCCATCAGCTCTGAAACACTCCCCCAGCCAGCAGCCGGCCGTTGTTGGGCGGTGCCAAGAGAGTCGTGGTCGCTGCCGACCCCGTCATGCGGATAGTTGAGAGACTCGGGGACGTTCACGTTGGCCAGCAGTCTAAGGGTGGATTCCTGTAGAGCCATCATGATTGCGATGATCTGCCCATCTCGCGGCACGCCCAACTGCTTGCCCACTGAAATGTAGTCCCCCGCGAGGCTCAATTGCCGGGCCGTCAGGTTGACCGGCGCCTGGCTGCTATTGCCAATGTCTAAGGCACCACCCATGTCGGTGCCTCGCTGACCACTCAACCCTGCTGAAGAGCAGATCGAGCCGGTGCTCGTCGCGTTGGCGCCGAGCACTGCAACGGCCGCGCAGTGCGCAAATGCGCCCGCCAGGAGCACTGTCGTGGCGGCTGCCACCAAAACCCGCAGGATGGTCCGGCGCCTTGCAAAGGCCGCGAGTATCGCCGGAGCCGGCATTAGTAGACGACCCTGTTCGGTGCGGCATAGAAGCCGACCATGACGCAACGATCCGCCGGCGCGGTATCGGCCGGCGGACAGTTCACCATCACGCTCACCGGCGCCGAATACGTGTTGCGGGCAGAAACCGACTGATCCAGGACGCGAAGCGAGACCGTACACACGTGCAGCCCCGCCCAGGGCGCGGGCCGCTCTCGCACCTTGGCCAGCGCACCGTCGCACATCATGGACTCCACCGTTGCCGAGCGGTACGCTTGCTGCCCGGCCAGATACGGATACGTTCCTGCGTTGATCCCCGTCGCTTCGAATTCCTGCACAAAGACACTCAGAGGATTGGAACCGTCAGGCAGCACGTGCCACCAGCTGCGGAGCCTGGAGTAGACCTCGGAGTATGACGTCGTACGCGTGTCCCAGGTGTAAATCGCTGTCGCCGCCGCTGAGGCGAGCCTGCGGAAGTCCGTTGTTCGTGGCGCGCCGCCTTCATCACCCATCCCAGCGGTTGCCGTAGCCGTCGCCGGAGCCTCTGACTGCGGCACAGTGGAAAAGTGCGCCGAGCTTCCGGGAGTTGGCGCCGTCGACGGCGTTGGAACTGGCTCAGCTGCAGGTACCTGGGTGGGCCGCGTGAGAGCGAAGAGCACCGTGGCCACACTCAAAAGCACGATCGCGGCCAACAACCACAGCCGCTGGCTGTTTGAGCCAGGCAATGCGAATCTCCGGGTCAACGACATTCCAGCCTCCTTACCTGCTCATAGCAAGATGATTGGCTGAGGACATGACCTCAGCTGCCAGGTCGCCTCCCGGCCTGAAGAATCCGCCACGAGGTCTGATAAAGCCTTCGGGCAAACCCGATCTGCACGGCGATGTAGCGTTCCGTAACCCCGAGTTCAGCGGCGAGCGCCGCCAAAGCCCTGGCACGCTCGGGCCCTCGCACGCCGGGACGAACGATGGCTACGGCGATTCGACGAAGCACTGGCGTGGGCAAGCAATCTGACGCATGGCTACAGACGTCCCCGATATTTCGGATATCTCGCGGCTCAACTCCCAGTGCCTTTTCAACAGTTCTTGCCGTTTGGCGCACCACCGTCGCCGCATGCCACCGGCGGCGGTCCTGTGTCGACGGCAGACCATACTGACGGGGCCCGGTGAGACTGTCCACGGCAAGTTCCCACACGCCTTCCGGCACGCTTGCCCGCGTCAGTTCGACAATTGTTCGCGCCCATTCCTGATCGATGAACTTCTCAGCACCCCGATCCACGCCGCCAATTCCCAGCATCGCCAGGGCTTCGAGCGACGCCGATCCTTCGGCTTCGCCCGGTTCCGTGAACAATGGGTACGTCTGATGGCTTAGCTCCCGCCGGATGTGTGCGGCGCACACGTTCGCGCATACGCCTTGGACCCAGGCGCCGAAAGGAATGCCCGGAAGCTGGCGATATTGTCCGCGGGTCACTCCGTCCCACACGGCAACCCGGATGTCCTGCATAACGTCGTCCACGTCGCAGGCCCGGCCGATCCGCGAGAGGTGCGAAACGACATATCGCCGCACACTGTCGACGGCGACCATGATCTGATCCACCGGGACCGCTGACGCAGTGGGTCCTGGTGGCCTGAGCAAGGAAACGTCAACGGCAATTGCATTTGATTCGTCATGTTGGGCCTGGTTCGCTCTGGCTTCGACTCGCATGGTCTTCACCGCTTCGACTAAACGCTTCTAATAAGTCCGGTGGCGGCACGCCCGACACCTCAAGAAATGGCCGCTAATCAAGGGCCGACCGCGAATGCACGAAAGCTATGCAAACTATTCTCAAGGATAATTAAAGTAGCGTCAAGACGACGGGTCTTACTTTTCTTCGAACTGTAGATAAGAATGGTTCCATGCCAAGGATTACCCAGCCTCACGACGACGCCTGGTCAGCCGACGTCGAGGCCGCCGTCGCGACTTTTGGCAACCGTTCACGGAATGAGATCCTCCGCTACCTTTCGGCGCACGGCCCCGCCTCCCGCGGGGACATCGCGGCATCAGTAAGCGCCGGAGAACCTAGCGTGGCCAAACATCTGCTCGCACTGGAGGAAACTGGCGCCATCGTAGTCGACGTGGAGCCGGGCCGTCGCCACGGCCGCTCGCCGCGCTATTCAGTCAACCCGGCACGGATCAAGGAGCTGCTGGCGGCTCATCTTGAATATCTTCTGGAGGGCTAGCCGCCGCCCGCTCCCCTCCAGGGTGCCGGCCAATATCCTTGTTGAGATATTCAGAGATGGCCTGCAAAGTCTCTGGTGATACATCGCCAAGGGTTCGTGCGGCAAAGGTCTTCACGCGGGCCGCGCGAAGGGACTTGACGAACTCAAGCTGCGAATCGATGCGCTCAGGCAGGGCAGCATCATCGCCAACCAGATAGGACGGGTCAACCTTGAAGATTTCGCAGAGGCCAGCGAGCAGCGCCGGATCGCTGACCAGGCGGCCAGTCCCCTCTTTCATGTAGAACCATCGCGCGCGCGACAGCTTTATGCCTCTGCCGGCGAGGTCCGCTTGAACTTCCCTAAACGTGACGGGTTTCCCGCGCTCGGCGACGACTACGTCGAGCAGGAGATTCAGTCGACGGGCAAGCTGGGCCTGAGGCGACAGCCCCTCACCATGCCCTGCCTCGTCAATCCGCATAACCGCCCCTCGATCAGCCACGTCAACAACGGCAGCCCCGCAAGCCGCCCCGGGCGACATCCTATGGCCCAGTATTCCGCGAGTCCTACCGCTCGGCAATCAGGGGCCCGGCGCCTTGGAAGATTCATGGGCAGAAACAAGCCCTTCCATCATGACCACGGGAGGGGTAACCTGCTGCTGTAGACCCGTCTACAGCAGCGCAGTCCTTTCATTCCTTAGGTTCCGGTCTCCATGTCGAACATCCTGATGAACCGAACGCGAAGCCAAATAGTCCGCTTCTTACTCAAGAACGGCCCATCAACGTGCAGTGAAATCGGAGCCGGGCTGCAGGCATCGCCGTCGACCATCCGCCGGCAGCTCAACTTCCTTGGAAACGCCGGTCTCGTCCAACGAGCCTCTAGCCAATTCACGGCTTCTCCCGAACAAGTGCAGCGCCAGACCGATGACTTTGCAGCGACTTTCCACCGCCCGGTCATGCAGCCGGATGGCCTTGCTCCAATGAACTAGGGCAGGACTCAGCGTCAAGTCCATGTCGCAGCAAAATCACGAAAGGACCGAAGTAGGCATGAAACTCGAATTCTTCGAACCGGCCGAGGCCGCCTCGGTCCTCAAGTGCTCAGAAGCCTGGCTGCGCGACGGGGCCGCCAAGGGAGAGTTTCCGCATTCCGTCTGGGGCAAGGGAAAGATCGTCTTTACGTCTGTCCACTTGAAGGAGATTGCCCTGCTGCGTGAAGTCCGGTCAACGAGTTCAACCCCAGCCTCCGTCCGAATGATCGGCACCCGGGCCCAGGCGCGACAGAAATACTCATGATTTGAGCGACTGCCGCCGCTAACCACGCCACACGACGGCGGACCGTTCCACGGCGTCCGCGGCATCTTGAAGAGCTTGAGGCATCAAGTGGCCATACACTTCCTCCGTTGTACGGGTGGACGCGTGCCCCAGTCGCCTGGACACCGTGAACAAGGAAACTCCGTCCTGGATCAGCCAGGATGCGTGGGTGTGGCGCAAATCGTGAATCCGGGGAGACTTCGTCAGCCCACGAGCTTGGGCGGCCTTGACTGCTGGAACCCAATAGTGATGCCAATACAGCTTGTGAATGATCCGCTCACCCTTAGGGGTGGTAAACAAGAGATCCGAACCGGGCCTGCTGGCCACCAAGGGAATGAGAACCTCCACCAAATGAGGGTTCAGGGAAACCGTCCTCTTGCCGGCACCTGTCTTGGTAGCACCAATGTAGTACTCGGAATCAGTACCGCGCTTCCATGCCTTATTGATCCGAATTGTTGCGGGCTTGGACATCAGATCCACATCTGCGACGGTCACGGCAGTTGCCTCGCCAAAGCGCGTGCCGGTCATGACCAGGAACTCGGTGAAAGCCCTGTACCGGTCCCCCATCGACTCAAGGATCATTCCAAATTCGGCGTGCGTCAGGAACCGGGCTTCATCCTCTGCCTTCTCACCTGACGGGAGCTTTACGCCACGGCAAGGATTGTCCTTCCGGTAGCGGAGCATAACCGCTGTCTCCATGGCCGCAAAGATCAGGCCATGGTTGTTCTTGATGGTCTTCGGAGATCGACCCTTCTTCTGCATCGTCTTGATCCAGTAGGTCAGGTGACGGTAGTCGAGCTTGTCGACAGGTATGTGACCGATGACGTCAGCGATGTGCAGCTTCAACATCGTCTGGTACGTGTGGACAGTCCCGACGGACGGGCGGACCAGAAGGTCGATGTGTTCCTGGATCACCGCAGCAACCGTGGGCTTCTTGGTCTGGTTCTTGACCATCGCATGCTGTGCGATTTCGAAGGACTGATTGTTCGCGTCTAGGAGGCGTTTCAGCGTCTGGGCTTCGGCTGACGTGGCGAGGGTGATCCCCTCTTGCTTCTTCGTTTCGGGGTTACGCCAGCGGACCGTGAACGACGTGGATCCGTCCGATTTTTTCCGTTCCCAAATGCTGGCCATGCCTAAAATTCTAGGCTTCGTGTGCACAAAAAACGAGATTTTGTGCACACTCCGGGGGTCAAAACCCCGCTGACCTGCGGAAACACTGTGCCCGAGGTGGGACTCGAACCCACACACCTTTCGATACCGCATTTTGAGTGCGGCGCGTCTGCCAATTCCGCCACTCGGGCGCGGATTACACGGAAGTAACAATCTTAGGCCCACAGCAGAGTTGTGAGCAACGCGATCGCTTCCAGTGCGCGAAATTACTCTACATGCAGATAGGCTGAATTCCAGAATCGCGCCAGCGCAGCCGCAACGAAACCAAGCAGTTCCAAGTACCTCGGCGGGCACAACTAAGATGGACTAGTTCCCGCCGTACCTTTCAAGGAGTTCCCGTGTCAGAACAGACGGAGTCAAACCCCAACAGCCAGCCGGCGCGCCGCGTTATTGTCGCCGAGGACGAGACCCTTATCCGCCTGGACATCATCGAAATCCTCCGGGGCGAGGGCTATGACGTCATCGGCGAAGCGGACAACGGCGAGAAGGCCGTGCAGCTCGCCGAGGAACTCAAGCCCGACCTCGTCCTGATGGACGTCAAGATGCCGGTCATGGACGGCATCTCAGCCGCCGAGAAAATCGTGAAGGCCCGCATTGCCCCGGTAGTGCTCCTCACTGCCTTCAGCCAGAAGGAACTCGTGGAGCGCGCCCGTGACGCCGGCGCCATGGCCTACGTGGTCAAGCCCTTCACCCCCGCGGACCTGATCCCGGCCCTGGAGATCGCACTCTCCCGCCATGAGGAGATCAAGGCCCTCGAAAACGAGGTCTCCGACCTCCAGGAGCAGTTCGCCACCCGCAAGCTCGTAGAACGCGCCAAGAGCCTGCTCACCACCAAGATGGGCCTCACCGAGCCCGAGGCCTTCCGCTGGATCCAGAAGACCTCGATGGACCGTCGCCTCAGCATGCGCGAGGTCGCCGAAACCATCATCAACCAGGTCAACTAACCGCTTCTGATTGAGCTTGTCGATTTCGACAAGCTCAATCACCGGGAGACAAAGACAAAAAAGGGAGGATCCCCGCCAACCGGCGGGGATCCTCCCTTTTGTTCTGCGTGCGACTCCCGCCGCACGCAGGGGAAGCCTAGGCCTTCTTCTTCTTTTCCGGCCAGGGTCCGAGCTTTTCCTTGTTGCTGGATGCTTCGCCCGCGAAAGTGGAGTCGGCGAGGTCGCCCACCTTGTGCACCTTCAGCGAGTTGGTCGAACCGGCCTTCCCGGGAGGGGAACCGGCAGCGATGACCACCAGGTCACCGTCCTCCACCAGGTTCAGTTCCAGCAGGCTGCGGTCAACCTGGGCCGTCATTTCGTCGGTGTGGTCCACCATGGGAACCAGGACCGGCTGGATGCCCCAGGTCAGCGCAAGCTGGTTCCACACGTGCTCCACCGGAGTGAACGCGAAGACCGGCTTGACCGGACGCAGGCGGGACAGGCGGCGTGCGGAGTCGCCGGACTGGGTGAAAGCACAGATGTACTTTGCGTCCAGCTGGTCGGCGATTTCGACGGCGGCACGGGTGATGGCGCCGCCACGGGTCTTGGGCTTGGTGCCCAGCGGGGGGACGCGCTCGAGGCCGTGGACCTCGGTGGATTCGATGATCCGGGCCATGACCTTGACGGTTTCGATCGGGTACTTGCCCACGCTCGTCTCGCCGGAGAGCATGACTGCATCGGCGCCGTCGAGCACTGCGTTGGCGCAGTCCGAAGCCTCTGCACGGGTGGGGCGCGGGTTGTCGATCATGGACTCGAGCACCTGGGTGGCCACGATGACCGGCTTGGCCCAGCGGCGGGCCAGTTCAATGGCGCGCTTCTGGACGATCGGCACCTCTTCGAGCGGGAGCTCCACGCCGAGGTCGCCACGGGCCACCATGATGGCGTCGAACGCGTCGATGATCTCGTGCAGCTGGTCAACAGCCTGCGGCTTCTCGATCTTGGCGATGACCGGAACGCGGCGTCCCTCTTCGTCCATGATTTCGTGGACGCGCTTGATGTCCGAGGCGTCACGGACGAAGGACAGGGCTACCATGTCCACACCGCGGCGCATGGCCCAGCGCAGATCGTCCTCGTCCTTCTCGCTCAGGGCGGGAACGTTGACGGCAACACCGGGAAGGTTGATGCCCTTGTTATTGGACACGAAGCCGCCGACGGTCACCTGGGCGACCACCTTGACGTCGTCGACCTCGATGGCCCGCAGGGCCACCTTGCCGTCGTCGATCAGCAGCGCGTCACCGACGTTGACGTCGTCGGTCAGGCTCTTGAGAGTGGTGGAGCAAATTTCCTTGGTGCCGGGAACGTCTTCGGTGGTGATGGTGAAGATGTCGCCAACGGCCAGTTCGTGCGGACCGTCAACAAATCGGCCCAGACGGATCTTGGGGCCCTGGAGGTCGGCCATGATGGCAACGGGTTTGCCGAGCTGCTTCGATGCCTTGCGGACGTTCTCATACGTCACGTCGTGCACCGAGTAGTCGCCGTGGCTCATGTTCATGCGGGCAACATCCACGCCGGCTTCAACAACTGCGAGGGTGTTCTCGAAGCTGGAAATAGCCGGTCCGAACGTTGCCACGATTTTTGCGCGTCTCATATACCTACCCTATTGGTGTGTTTCTGGATTGGAGTTATACCGCAGGTGAACTTCCGTGGTCCCCCGATTGTGACTGCAGAGTTGTGACTAGAGAACGGCGATCGCCCGGTCGGTTGGGGCAACCGGGGCAGGCAGGATCGTGGTTCCCATCAGGAACTTGTCTACCGCTGCCGCGCAGGCGCGGCCTTCGGCGATGGCCCACACAATGAGCGACTGGCCGCGGCCGGCGTCGCCGGCAACGAACACACCCTCGGTGTTGGTCATGTAGTAGCCGTCACGGGCCACGTTGCCGCGGCCGTCGAATTCGGCGTGGACCTGCTCGGTAATGCCGGCAGGCTCCGCACCGGTGAAGCCCAGGGACAGGAACACCAGGTCCGCGGGAATGATCCGCTCGGTGCCGGCCTTGGGGAGGCGCTTGCCGTCCACAAACTCGGTCTCGGCAACCTTGACGCCGGTGAGCTTGCCATTTTCGCCAACGAACTCCACGGTGGAGGCGAGGTACGTACGCTCGCCGCCCTCTTCATGCGCACTCGCAACCTCAAAGAGGGTGGGGAACGTGGGCCAGGGCTGGTTCGGCATACGCTCCACGGACGGCTGCTTACCGATCGCCAGCGTAGTCACCGAAGCGGCACCGTGGCGGTGGGCGGTACCAAGGCAGTCGGCACCGGTGTCGCCGCCGCCGAGGATCACCACGTGCTTGCCCTTGGCGTGGATCTGGTTTTCCACCTGCTCCCCCGCCACCACGCGGTTGGCCGGAACAAGGTAATCCATGGCGTAGTGCACGCCCTCAAGCTCGCGGCCCGGGATGGGCAGGTTACGCGGCACGGTGGCGCCGGTGGCAACCACCACGGCGTCGTACCGGCGGCGAAGCTGCTCCCAGGTCACGTCAGTACCGACGGCGACTCCGGTCCGGAAGCGGGTGCCTTCGGCCTTCATCTGCTCCAGTCTGCGGTCGACCTGTTCCTTCTCCATCTTGAAGTCGGGGATGCCGTAGCGCAGGAGGCCGCCGATTTTGTCGTCGCGCTCGTACACGGCAACGGTGTGGCCCACACGGGTCAGCTGCTGCGCGACGGCGAGTCCGGCGGGGCCGGAACCGACGACGGCGACCGTCTTGCCCGTCAGGCGGGTCGGCGGCAGCGGGTTGACCCAGCCGTTGTCAAAGGCTTCATCGATGATGGAGACCTCGACCTGCTTGATGGTCACCGCGGGCTGGTTGATGCCCAGCACGCAGGACGCTTCGCAGGGAGCCGGGCACAGGCGGCCGGTGAATTCGGGGAAGTTGTTGGTGGCGTGCAGCCGCTCAATCGCTTCCTCGCCCTTATCCCGCCATACGAGGTCGTTCCACTCGGGAATCAGGTTGCCCAGCGGGCAGCCCTGGTGGCAGAACGGCACGCCGCAGTCCATGCAGCGGCCGGCCTGGCTTTTCAGGACACCCTTTTCCTGGGCCTCGTAAACTTCCTTCCAGTCCATGATGCGGACGGGAACGGGACGGCGCGGCTGGGTTTCACGCTGACGTACTTTCAGAAATCCGCGTGGATCAGCCACCGGTCACCTCCAGGATTCGAGACCATACTTCTTCGCCATCGGGGTCCAGGCCCTCTTCGATCGCGTCGAGACGTGTCTGCAATACGGCCGCGTAGTCGCGCGGCAGGACTTTGGTAATGCGGGCTGCGGTGTCGTCGAAGTTTTCCAGCAACCGCTGCGCGTGCAGGGATTCGGTTTCCTCGACGTGCTTGACCAGCAGGCCGTGGACAATGTCGCGGTCCTCGGCGTCCAGTTCGCGCAGCTGCAGTTCGCCGGACTCCAGCGCCTGCTTGTTCACCCGGGTGGTCCGCAGGTCCAGCACGTAGGCCGTTCCGCCGGACATGCCCGCACCGAAGTTGCGGCCCGTACGTCCGATGATGAGCGTCTGGCCGCCGGTCATGTACTCGCAGCCGTGGTCGCCGATGCCTTCGACAACCGCGGTGGCGCCGGAGTTACGGACCAGGAAGCGTTCGCCCACCTGGCCGCGCAGGAACATCTCGCCGCTGGTGGCACCGTAACCGATCACGTTGCCGGCGATCACGTTGCTCTCGGCCTGGAACACGTTGGTGCGGTCCGGCCGGACGATGATGCGGCCGCCGGAAAGGCCCTTGCCCACGTAGTCGTTCGAGTCGCCAAACATGCGCAGGGTGATGCCGGCAGGCAGGAAGGCACCCAGCGACTGGCCTGCGGTGCCGGTCAGCGTGATGTCGATCGTATCCGTCGCCAGGACGTCCGTGCTGAACGTCTTGGTGACGACGTGGCCCAGCATGGTGCCCACGGAGCGGTCCGTGTTGATGACGTCCACGGCGATCTTCACCGGGCTGCGGTCGGTCAGCGCCTCAGCGGCCATGGTGATGAGCCGCTGGTCGAAGTGCTTGTCCAGCTCGTGGTTCTGGCCGGTCAGGTTGCGCAGCGGGGCGTCGTCGTCGAACTCGAGTCCGTGCAGGATCGGGTCCAGGTCCAGCCCTTCGGCCTTCCAGTGGTTGATCGCCTCACGGGTGTCCAGCATTTCGGCGTGGCCGATGGCCTCTTCGATGCTGCGGAACCCGAGCTCCGAGAGGATTTCGCGGACTTCTTCGGCCAGGAACTCGAAGAAGTTCACCACGAACTCCGGCTTGCCGCTGAAGCGGGCGCGCAGTTCAGGGTTCTGCGTCGCAACGCCCACGGGGCAGGTGTCCAGGTGGCAGACGCGCATCATGATGCAGCCCTCCACCACCAGCGGTGCCGTGGCGAAGCCGAATTCCTCGCCGCCAAGCAGCGCGGCGATCACGACGTCGCGGCCGGTCTTCAGCTGACCGTCCACCTGCACCACCACGCGGTCGCGCAGGCCGTTGAGCATCAGGGTCTGCTGGGTCTCTGCGAGACCCAGTTCCCACGGAACACCGGCGTGCTTGAGCGAGTTCAGCGGCGAGGCGCCGGTACCGCCGTCGTGACCGGAAACCAGTACGACGTCGGCCTTCGCCTTGGTGACACCGGCGGCAACTGTGCCGATGCCCACCTCGGAAACGAGCTTGACGTGCACCCGCGCCGAAGGATTGGCGCGCTTCGCGTCATAGATCAGCTGGGCGAGGTCTTCGATCGAGTAGATGTCGTGGTGCGGGGGCGGGGAAATGAGTCCGACGCCGGGGGTCGAGTGGCGCGTCCGGGCAACCCAGGGGTACACCTTCTGCGCCATCAGCTGGCCGCCTTCGCCGGGCTTGGCACCCTGCGCCATCTTGATCTGGATGTCGTCGGCGTTGCTCAGGTACAGGCTCGTGACGCCGAAGCGGCCCGAGGCGATCTGCTTGACGGCCGAGCGGCGCTCGGGGTCCAGCAGGCGGTCCACGTCCTCGCCGCCTTCACCGGTGTTGGACTTGCCACCGAGCCGGTTCATGGCAATCGCCAGGGTCTCGTGGGCTTCCTTGGAGATGGACCCGTAGCTCATCGCACCGGTGGAGAAGCGCTTGACGATGCTGGAGACGGGCTCCACTTCCTCGAGCGGCACCACGGGACGGGCACCGTTCTTGAACTTCAGCAGGCCGCGGAGGGTCATGAGGTTCTCGGACTGGTCGTCCACGCCGCGGGTGTACTGCTTGAAGATGTCATAGCGGCGTTCACGCGTGGCGTGCTGCAGCCGGAAGACCGTCTCCGGGTTGAACAGGTGCGGTTCGCCGTCGCGGCGCCACTGGTACTCGCCGCCGCCGAGCAGCGGACGGTGCGGCTGCTCGATGCCGCCTTCCGGGTAGGCCATCTGGTGCCGGGCGGACACTTCAGCCGCGATGACGTCGAGTCCGACGCCGCCGAGCTGGGAGTGGGTTCCGGCAAAGAATTCGTCCACCAGTTCCTGGCCGAGGCCAAGGGCTTCGAACGTCTGCGCACCGGTGTAGGAGGCAACCGTGGAGATGCCCATCTTGGACATGATCTTCAGGACGCCCTTGCCGAGGCCCTTGATCAGGTTGTAGACACCGTCCTGCGGAGTGACGCCAACAACGTCGCCGGTGCTGATGAGCTGTTCCACGGATTCCATGGCCAAGTACGGGTTCACGGCGGAGGCGCCGTAGCCGATCAGGACTGCCACGTGGTGCGTCTCGCGGACGTCGCCGGCCTCGACCACCAGGGCAGTCTTGGTCCGGTTGGCGCTGCGCAGCAGGTGGTGGTGCACGGCGCTGACCAGCAGCAGCGACGGAATCGGTGCCCACTGGGCGTTCGAGTCGCGGTCCGAGAGCACCACGTACTGCACGCCGCGGTTGATGGCACCGGAAACCTGCTCGCAGATCTCCGTCAGGCGGGCACGCAGCGCGTTTTCGCCGCCTTCGGGGCGGTACAGGCCGCGGACCTTCATGGCGATCCTGTCGCCGTCCGGGCTTTCGATATTGGCGATCTTGGCGAGCTGGTCGTTGTTGATCACCGGGAACGGCAGTGAAACCTGCGGCTGCCGGACCTGCTTGGTGTCCAGCAGGTTGCCGTTCGGGCCGATGGCGCACATCAGCGACGTAACCAGTTCTTCGCGGATGGCGTCCAGCGGCGGGTTGGTCACCTGCGCGAAGGACTGCACGAAGTAGTCGAAGAGGAGCCGCGGACGCTTGGACAGCACGGCCACCGGAGTGTCGGAACCCATGGCGCCCAGTGGCTCGGCACCGGTGCGGGCCATCGGGCCCAGCAGGATCTTCAGTTCCTCGGTGGTGTAGCCGAAGGTCCGCTGGCGGATGTTCACGGACGCGGCCGTGTGCACCACGTGCTCGCGTTCCGGCAGCTCGTCCAGGTCGATCAGGTTGTCCTTGACCCACTCCGCCCACGGGTTGGCGGCGGCGACTTCGGCCTTGACCTCTTCGTCGTCGATGATCCGGCCGGCCTCAGTGTCCACCAGGAACATCTTGCCCGGGGAAACCCGGCCCTTTTTGACCACCTTGGAAGGTTCGACGTCGATGACGCCCACCTCGGAGGCGAACACCACCAGTCCGTCTTCGGTGATCCAGTAGCGGCCGGGGCGCAGGCCGTTGCGGTCCAGCGTTGCACCCACCAGGCTGCCGTCGGTGAACGAGACAGCGGCGGGGCCGTCCCACGGTTCCATCAGCAGGGAGTGGTACTCGTAGAACGCCTTGCGGGCAGGATCCATCGTGGCGTGGTTTTCCCAGGCCTCGGGGATCATCATCATGATCGAGTGCGTGATGGGGCGCCCGGAGAGCCAGAGCAGCTCGGCCACTTCATCGAACGACGCCGAATCGGAGGCGCCCGGGGTGCAGATGGGGTACAGCTCCTCGGGGGAATCCCCCAAAAGCGGGTTGGCCAGCTGGGACTGGCGCGCACGCATCCAGTTCCGGTTGCCCTTGACGGTGTTGATTTCACCGTTGTGGGCGATGGTGCGGAACGGCTGGGCCAGCGGCCAGGAGGGGAACGTGTTGGTGGAGAAGCGCGAGTGGACGATCGCGAGCTTGGTCTTGAAGCGCTTGTCCGAGAGGTCCGGGTAGAACGGCTCCAGCTGCGCGGTGGTCAGCATGCCCTTGTAGACGATGGTCCGGGAGGACAGCGACGGGAAGTACACACCGAACTTGTTCTGGGCACGCTTGCGGATGCGCCAGGCACGGGAGTCCAGTTCGTTGCGCTCCAGCACTTCCCCGGTGCTGGAGGCAAAGAACGGCTGGGAGAAGTACGGCATGCAGGCCCGGGCCATGGCACCGACAAGGTCGGCCACGATCGGGACCTCGCGCCAGCCCAGGACGGTGAGGCCTTCATCGGCCGCGAGGCCTTCGATGCCTGCCTTGGCGGCGTCGGCTTCACGCTGCTCGGCCGGCAGGAATGCCGTACCTGCGACGTATTGCCCGGGTGCCGGAAGCTCGAACTCGGTGACGGCGCGGAAGAACTCGTCCGGGATCTGCATGAGCAGCCCGGCGCCGTCGCCCGTTCCTTCGTCGGCGCCCACGGCACCGCGGTGCTCGAGGTTGCGCAACGCAGTCAGGGCGGCATCGACGATGTCGTAGCCCGGCTCACCGCGGAGTGTGGCGATGATGGCCAGGCCGCAGGCGTCCTTCTCCTGCTCCGGGTTGTAGAGACCGCTGGCCTCCGGCAGCGCCGCGAACCGTTTGAACGGCGACATGGCGGCGGCCGGCTGGTCCGGCTCGGACCAACTGGGGCTGTGAAGAGTTTGGGTCATGGGAGACGTCCTTCCTCCTGATCGTGCGTATGGAAGGGACAACGTTGGCCCCACTCGCGGTGCCTGTGTGATGGGCACAACAAAGTGTTACTTACTGGAAATTGTAGGTCAGCCCGGCCTGCTGAACTAACAGTTACGCAGGCCCTGACCTGGGCTTGACCCGGCAGCAGCTCTGTGCTGACGGGAAGGGGCCCTGGTGCCACGACGCTGTGGGAACGGGCGGTGCGGGCGGTAGCCCTGCTGCCCGGTTTGCCGGCCCTGACTACTTGGTGCGGTCAGTGTCCGGCGCGGATCCGGAGTCCTGGTGAACGGAGTTTTCAGCTGCCTGCCCGCCCTTTGCGGACGTGGTGCCGACAGCTGGTTCCTTCACCGCTTCAGTTGGGGCGGAAGTGTGCCCCGGACCGCTTTGGTTATCAGGGAGATTACCACGGGACTCACTATCTGAGACACTCTTGTCCGCATGCCGGATGGTTTTGCCGTCCGCCGGAACAGCCGCCAACTCGCCGTCCTTGTCAGGAGTGTCACCGTCCTTGTCGGCTGGAACGTGCCCGTCCAGGTACGCGGTATCCGGCTCATCGCGCTTGCGGAGCCCCAGCACCACGAACAGGAGCAGTGCCACGAGGAACACGACGATGCTGGTCCACACGTTGAGGCGCGTGGTGATGCCGAACAGGCTGATCTGTTCTGCGTCGTCGATCCGCATGGCTTCGATCCAGACCCGGCCCAGCGTGTAGTACATGGCATAGAGCCAGAACAGCCGCCCGCGGCGGAAGTTGAACTTCCGGTCAAGGGCCAGCAGGATCACCACGCCCGCGATGTTCCAGAGGGACTCATAGAGGAACGTCGGGTGGAAGAGGGTGTCCGCCGGCATCCCCGCCGGGAAGTTGGCGTTGTCGGCATCGATCTGGAGGCCCCAGGGAAGCGTGGTGGGTGCACCGAACAGTTCCTGGTTGAAGTAGTTTCCCCAGCGCCCCACGGCCTGGGCAAGCAACAGCCCGGGGGCGGCGGCGTCCAGGAACGCAGTGAGCTTGACACCTGCCCGGCGGCAGCCGATCCACGCGCCCACGGCGCCGAGCAGGACAGCACCCCAGATCCCCAGGCCGCCGCGCTGGATCTGCGGGATCAGGGAAAGGTCACCGGTGCCGTCGAAGCCCGGGCCGAAGTAGGCGTCCGGGGAGGAGAACACGTGGTAGAGACGGCCGCCGATGATGCCGAACGGGATGGCCCAGATGGCGATGTCCCACAGGCTGCCCTCCGGAGTGCCGCGCTTGGTCCAGCGGACCGACGTCAGCCAGAGGCCAACAACGATTCCGGCCAGGATGCACAGCGCGTACGCATGGATGCGCAGCGACCCCCACGGCAGCGGGATGTCGAACCCGGACCAGTCCGGGCTCGGAATGCTGGCGGGGAGCATGGCCGCCGCGTGGAGGACAGTCTGCATTGTTTAGGCTTCTTCCCTGGTCAGGCCGGTGCTGAGGTCTTTGGTCAGGGCGGCGACTGCGTCCACGCCGCCGTCGCGGATGGCGGCGACGAGCGCCGTACCCACGATCACGCCGTCGGCGTAGGCCGCGATCTCGCGGACCTGGCCGGCGTTGGAGACGCCAAGGCCTACACACACCCGCTCGGCCCCGGCAGCATGCGCGGCGGCCACGACGCCTTCCGCGGCATCGCTGACGGACGACCGGGCTCCGGTGACGCCCATGATGGACACGGCATACACGAAACCGCGGCTGGCATCCACCGTGCGCTTCATGCGCTCCGGCGACGACGACGGTGCCACGAGGAACACCCGGTCCAGGCCGTACTTGTCCGAGGCGGCCATCCACTCGGAGGCTTCGTCGGGAATCAGGTCAGGGGTGATCAGCCCTGCTCCCCCGGCTTCGGCCAGCCGGCGGGAGAATTCGTCCACGCCCATCCGGACCACCGGGTTCCAGTAGGTCATCACCAGGACGGCGGCATCGGTCTTGCTGGTGATGCCGCGGACCACGTCAAAGACCTCGCGGACGTGGAAGCCCTTGGCGAGGGCCTCGGTGGTGGCAGCCTGGATGACCTGACCGTCCATGACGGGGTCGGAGTACGGGATCCCGATCTCGATCAGGTCGGCCCCGTTCTCGGCCAGCGCGATGCCGGCGGCGATGGTCTGCTCCACGCTGGGGTAGCCGGCGGGAAGGTAGCCGATGAGGGCGGCCCGCCCTTCAGCGCGTGCCTTGTCAATGGCTGCTGCTGACTTGCTGGTGCTGGTGATGTCCTGAACGCCGGTCACAGCTGTTCCCCTTCTTTGCCGATCTCGGCCTCTACGGAATCCTTGTCCAGCAGGTCAAACCATTCAGCGGCCGTGGCCACGTCCTTGTCGCCTCGGCCGGAGAGGTTCACGATGACAATTTTGCTGTCCGCGGCCTTCCCCTCGGCTGCAGCTTCGGCGGCGAGGCGCTGGCCCACCTTGATGGCGCCGGCCAGGGCGTGCGCGGATTCGATCGCGGGGATGATGCCTTCGGTCCGGCACAGAACCCGGAAGGCATCCATGGCTTCGGCGTCCGTAATGGGCTCGTAGCTGACGCGGCCGATGTCCGCCAGGTAGGCGTGCTCCGGTCCGACGCCCGGGTAATCGAGGCCTGCCGAGATGGAGTGCGACTCGATGGTCTGCCCGTCGTCGTCCTGCATCAGGTAGGAGCGCGCGCCGTGGAGCACACCGGGCTTGCCCAGGGTGATGGTGGCCGCGTGGCGTCCGGTGTCCACGCCGTCGCCGCCGGCCTCGAAGCCGTAGATCCTGACGGAAGGATCATCCAGGAAGCCGTGGAAGATGCCGATCGCGTTGGAGCCGCCGCCGATGCAGGCGCAGACCGCGTCCGGAAGACGTCCGGCCTGTTCCAGGATCTGGGCGCGAGCTTCCTCGCCGATGACCTCGTGGAAGTACCGCACCATCGCGGGGAACGGGTGGGCTCCGGCGGCAGTGCCGAGCAGGTAGTGGGTGTGGTCAACGTTGGCCACCCAGTCGCGGAGTGCCTCGTTGATGGCGTCCTTGAGGGTCTGCGAGCCGCTGGTCACCGGAATGACCGTGGCGCCCAGCAGCTCCATGCGCGCAACGTTCAACGCCTGGCGCCGGCAGTCCTCGGCGCCCATGTAAACCACGCACTCGAGTCCCAGCAAAGCAGCTGCCGTGGCACTGGCCACGCCGTGCTGGCCGGCGCCGGTCTCGGCGATCACGCGGGTCTTGCCCATGCGCTTGGCCAGCAGGGCCTGGCCCAGCACGTTGTTGATCTTGTGCGAACCGGTGTGGTTGAGGTCCTCGCGCTTGAGGAACACGCGCACTCCCCCGGCGTGCTCGGCGAAGCGTTTGGCCTCGGTGAGCAGGGACGGACGGCCGGAGTAGTTCTTGTTCAGGTCCTTGATCTGGGCGACGAAGTCCGGGTCGGCCTTGGCCTTCTCGAAGGTGTCTTCCAGCTCATCCAGGGCCGCGATGAGGGATTCGGGCATCCAGCGCCCGCCGTAGGAGCCGAAATACGGGCCCGGCGCGTGGCGCAGGGACCGGTCTCCTTGCAGAAATGCGTCCGCGGTGCCCTCATCAGAGCCGGTTGTTGGCGCGTCGACCATCGGTCTCACCATCCTGTTCCACTGTTCATAAAGAAATTTCGGGTGGCGCACGGCTTTAGCAGGCTGCCGCCGGGCGCCCCGGTCATCAGACCCGTGCTGCGATGGCTTCCGCCCCTGCAGCGGTAAATTCGGCGATCCGCTCACGAGGTGTCGCGTCGCTGACGAGCGCTTCGCCCACCAGCACGGCATTGGCGCCGCTCGCGGCGTAATGCCTGACGTCGTCCACGCCGCGGACTCCGGACTCGGCAACAATGACCGCTTCCGGAGGGATGCCGCCGGCGAGGGAGGCAAAGACGGAACGGTCGACGTCGAGCGTCTTAAGGTTGCGGACGTTGACGCCGATGATCCGGGCGTCCGCCGCGACGGCGCGCTCGATCTCCTCCGCGGTGTGCGTCTCGACCAGCGCGTTCATGCCCAGTTCGCGGGTGAGCTGGCTGAAGTCGCGCAGCTCGGCGTCGCTCAGCGAAGCAACGATCAGCAGGACCAGGTCCGCACCGTGCGCACGCGCTTCCCAGATCTGGTATTCGTCAACCGTGAAGTCCTTGCGCAGCAGCGGAACATCCACGGCTTTCCGGACGGCGTCAAGGTCGGCGAGCGACCCGCTGAACCGGCGCTGTTCGGTGAGCACGCTGATGACGGAAGCTCCGCCGTCGGCGTACTGGACCGCGAGGTCCGCAGGATCGGCGATGCTCGCCAGATCGCCCTTGGACGGGCTGCGCCGCTTGATTTCCGCGATGACCTTCAGCTGGCTCCGTGGCGAGGAATCCCCGCCGAGGGCAGCCCACGCATCACGCGCGGGAGCCGCCGCTGCGGCGCGGTCCTTCAGTTCGGCGAGGGACACCAGGCGCCGGCGGGCCTCCATGTCCTCACGCGCACCGGCATTGATGTCGTCGAGAACAGTCACTGCTAGTGGCCGGAGTTCTTCAGCTTGCTGCCGTCCACGCCGTAACCGGCCTTCCGCATGATCCAGCCGAGCAGCAGGCCGATGACCATGACAGCTGCGCCGGCAATGAAGATGGGGGTGCTGGCAATGACAAAGGCGATGGCCGCGATGAGCGCGCCCACCAGCATAACGATCACGCACGTCCATGCCGCCGGGCTGTTGCCGTGGCCGAGGTCTGCGCTGTGGTCGACGCCGGTGTAGACGCTTTCGGCAGCAGCGGCTTTGGATGCGGAAACAGTGGCTTTGCTCATGGAAATCTCCTCAGGATGAATACTGCTTACATTCTGCCATTTTTTGGCGGCGCCTTGGACATCGGCGGCTGGGACGGCGGTGGGCCGCCTACGTGGGATCGTCGCCCCGGGACAGCCTGTCCCAGCTGTCGATCTCGTCCGCGGAACCTTCCGCGGTACCGGCGGTGCCAGCCGCTGCGGTGTCATATTTCGTCCGCGACTTCCAGTGGCGTCCGGCTGGAATGATGAGCAGGGCTCCCAGCCCCAGCAGGACACCGGCGGCGACGGCGAGTGCGGGGAACGCCGAGGCGCTCACCTGGACGCTGCTCCCGGTGATGCCGGTGGCGGCTGCGATGGACCCCTGGGCAGCTGCGAGGGGGTCTGCCATCACCGTGACAGCGGCGGTCACGATGCCAACGGACGCGAGGAGGATGATCGCGGTAATGATCCAGCGCGCAATCCGGCCCGCGATCGAGGCGGCAAGGCCCCCCGCCAATGCCACGAGTGCCAATGCGGTGACGGTGGTGGCTGCTTTGCTGCCCTGCACCTGGAGGCCGTCCTGGCTGTTGACGGCCTGGCCCAGCTGGGCAGGGTCGAGATGGACGGTCAGCCACGTCTGGGTGGTGGTGCCGAAGACCGCCAGTGCCATTGCGGCAATGATCAGCACCAGCGTGGACTTCCGCGCCCACACCGGAGCGCCTGGCCGCTTGGTTGCCGGCCGGCCGGTCTTGCCCGCCGTGACGCCGTCTTCGGTGATGCCGTCTTCCATGACACCCATCAGCTGCCCGCCGCGGCGGGACCCGCGGCGCGGCCGGAAGCATCGGGGCCGGAAGCGTCCGCCGGGTCCGGCACGGAGTCGGCCGTGATGTTGTGCAGGGACCCGGCCGTATGGACGGCGCGCAGCGGTGCGGCAGCCTTATTTACCGTCTCCAAGGCTTCGGTCGGGTTGACCGAGTCGGCAACGATTCCGCCGCCGGCCTGGACGTAGGCCCGGCCTTCACGGAGCAGGGCCGAACGGATGGCGATGGCCATGTCCATGTCTCCGGCGAAGTCGAGGTAGCCCACTACGCCGCCGTAGATGCCGCGCCGGTGCGGTTCCAGCTCGTCCAGGAGCCGAAGCGCACGCGGCTTGGGGGCTCCGGAGAGCGTCCCGGCGGGGAACGTTGCTTTCAGCACGTCGTACGCCTTGGCGGCGGGGGCGAGCTTGCCCACGACGGTGGAGACCAGGTGCATGATGTGGCTGAAGCGCTCCACCTCCATGAACTGCGTGACGTCCACCGTGCCGGCGACGCAGACCTTGGAGAGGTCGTTGCGGGAGAGGTCCACCAGCATGAGGTGTTCGGCGCGTTCCTTCTGGTCGGCCAGGAGCTCCTCGGCGAAGGCCTTATCCGCTTCCACGGTCTTGCCCCGGGGACGCGAGCCGGCAATGGGGTGGGTGATGACTTCCTCGCCCGTGACCGTCACGAGGGCTTCCGGGGAGGAGCCCACAATGGAATACTGCCGGCCGGCGGCGTCCTCGAGGCTGAAGATGTACATGTACGGGCTGGGATTGGTGTTCCGAAGCACCCGGTAGACATCCAGCGGGTCGGCGCCGCACTCCATCTCGAAGCGGCGGGAAATGACCACCTGGAACACTTCGCCGTCGACGATTGCTTCCTTGCCGCGGTCCAGGGCGGCGAGGTAGTCGGGCTCGTTCCAACGTTCCTGGACGCTGGAGGCAAAGTCCAGTGCCGCGGGTTCCAGCACGGAAATCGGCTGTTCCACAGGCGTGCTGACCTTGGCAAGGAGTGCCTTGACCCGGGCCACGGCGTCGTGCCATGCCTCGTCCACACGCTCCGAGCTGTTGTCGAAGTTGATGGCGTTGGCGATGAGCAGTACGGTGCCGTCCATGTTGTCGTGCACTGCCATGTCGGTGACCAGGTTCAGGGCCAGTTCCGGCAGTTCCAGGTCGTCTTCGGGCGGGCTGGTGAGTTTCTCCCAGTGCCGCACGGTTTCCCAGCCGAGGAAACCGACCAGGCCCGAGGTGAAGGGCGGCAGGCCGTCGAAGCGCTCGGTACGCAGGGCTTCGACGGTATCCCTGATGGCATCCACCGGGTTCCCGTCCACGGGAACCCCGGCGGGCGGCTCGCCCAGCCAGTGCGCCTGTCCGTCCTTGGTGGTCAGGGTGGCGCGTGACTTGGCGCCGATGAAGGAATAGCGCGACCACGAACCGCCGACGGCAGCGGACTCCATCAGGAACGTGCCGGGCTGGCCGTTCGCCAGCTTGCGGTAGAGCCCGATGGGCGTCTCGGCGTCGGCCAGTACCTTCAGCCGGACCGGGATGACACGGCTGTGGCTGGCGAGCTCCCGGAATTCCTCGAGGCCCGGGCTGATGATTCCAAGGTCCTGCATGGCTATGGTGTTCCGCCTGTTCTTAAGTGGTGCCTGAATCGTGTGGTGAGGTGTCCGGCGCCGGCGCCGGCGCCCTGCCTTGTCGGAGCTAGCTGACGGTCCCTGCGCCGCTGGCGTCGCCAGCTACAACGGAAAGCCCGCGGCCATCGAAGCAGGTCCGCGTGCCCGTGTGGCAGGCCGCGCCCACCTGATCGACGCGGACCAGCAGGGCGTCGCCGTCGCAATCCAGCGCAACGGACTTCACCCATTGCACGTGGCCGGAGGTGTCGCCCTTGCGCCAGTACTCCTGGCGGGAGCGGGAGTAGAACGTCACCCTCCCTGTGGTCATGGTCCGGCGCAGCGCCTCGTCGTCCATCCAGCCCAGCATGAGCACTTCGTTGGTGTCGAACTGCTGCACGACGGCGGCCACGAGGCCGGCGCTGTCGCGCTTGAGGGCGTCCGCCACTTCAGCGGGAAGGGCGGGTACGGGTGCGGGGGCGGGCTGCTCAGACATCAGACCAAGTCTAGTGCCTCACCGCAGTGTGACGATCAGGGTCAAAATCGGCAGTGCTTCCACTGCGCAACTCGCGGCCTCTCGTGCTAGTTTCACAAGTGATGCATTTCGTCGACCCGTCCCGAGAAGTCCTGGCCGAAACCCTGCTGGCGGCCGGTCCTGACTCCCCCACGCTCTGCAAGGGCTGGCGCACACGCGACCTCGCCGCGCACCTCTACCTGCGCGAACGCAAGGCCGGCGTGGGGCTTGGCCTGATTATCAAGAGCCTTGCAAAAGCCTCTGACGAGGCCACCGCGAAGCTGGCCGCCAAACTCAAGACCGCCGAGGACTACACCCGACTGGTCAACGCCTTCCGTGCCGGTCCCCCGGCCCTGTCGCCGCTGAGGATCAGGGCCCTGGCCGAGAGCTCCAACCTGATCGAGTACTTCGTGCACACCGAGGACGTCCGGCGCGCCGTGGACCGGTGGGCTCCCCGGGCACTGGACGAGGAATACTCCGATGCCCTGTGGGATGAACTCGTCAAGCGGGCAGCCATCCTGTACCGCGGCGTGGACCTGGGCATCGTGCTGGTGCGTCCTTCCGGTCCGCGGCACGTGGCCAAACGTGCTCCCGTATCGGTGGCCATCGTGGGTGAACCGGGCGAACTGCTCATGCACGCCCACGGCCGTACCCGCCATGCGCTGGTGACGTTCGAAGGCCAGCCGGACGCCGTCGCGCTCCTGCAGTCAGCCGAAGTCGGACTTTAACTGCCTCTGCTGGTGGGAGCCTGTCGATGGTATCGACAAGCTCCACCACCGGCGATCCCCGAGGCCAACCACCGGAGTTTCCGCCTAGCGGACTTCGAAACCTGCCTCGCGGATCGCCGTCTTGACCTGCGAAATCATGTCCACCGGACCAAAGTGGAAGATCGACGCCGCCAGGACGGCGTCCGCGCCGGCCGCGACGGCGGGCGGGAAGTGATCGGGCCGGCCGGCCCCGCCGGACGCGATGATGGGCACCTTGACCGCGGCACGCACCAGGCGGATGAGTTCGATGTCGAAGCCGTCCTTGGTGCCGTCGGCATCGATGGAGTTGAGCAGGATTTCGCCCACACCGCGGTCCGCGGCTTCGCGTGCCCACTCGATGGCGTCGATCCCGGTCCCCTGCCGGCCGCCGTGCGTGGTGACTTCAAAGCCGGACGCGGTGGGCTCGGAACCGGGGCGGGTGCGCCGGGCATCCAGGGACAGCACCAGGACCTGGGACCCGAAGTGCCGGGTGATTTCGTCGATGACGTCCGGCCGGGCGACGGCGGCCGTGTTGATGGAGGCTTTGTCCGCCCCGTAACGCAGGAGCTTGTCCACCTCGGCCACGCCGCGGACGCCGCCGCCGACGGTGAGCGGAATGAAGACTTCCTCGGCGGTGCGGCGGACCACGTCGAAGGTGGTCTCGCGGTTGCCCGAGGAGGCGGTCACATCCAGGAACGTCAGTTCGTCGGCCCCGCCGTTGTCATAGCGGTGCGCAAGCTCCACGGGATCGCCGGCGTCCCGGAGGCCCTCGAAGTTGATGCCCTTGACCACGCGGCCGGCGTCAACGTCCAGGCACGGAATAACGCGCACTGCTACAGCCATGATTTCTCCTGGGGATTCGCTGGTGGGAGATGCGGTGTGGTCCCGTTGGACACGGACCGCGCTGGGACGGGCCGGCTCAGATCCGGCAGGCGTGGATGCTGCTGACCAGGATGGCCCGCGCACCGAGGTCGTAGAGCTCGTCCATGATCCTGTTGGTTTCCTTCTTGGGAACCATCGAGCGGACGGCAACCCACTCCGAGTCACGCAGCGGCGAGACGGTGGGCGATTCCAGGCCGGGCGTGAGCGCTGCGGCCTGCTCCACCAGTTCCTTGCGGATGTCGTAGTCCATCAGGACGTACTGCCGGGCAACGAGCACACCCTGCAGGCGGCGGATCAGGACTTCGATTTCCTTGGCCGTGCCGTTCGCGGAGCCTTCCTGGCCGGTGCGGCGGATCAGCACGGCCTCGGACTTCAGGATCGGTTCGCCGAAGATTTCCATTCCGGCGGCCTTGAGCGTGTTCCCGGTTTCGACGACGTCGGCAATCGCGTCCGCGACGCCGAGCCGCACGGATGACTCGACGGCACCGTCCAGGCGGACCACCTTGGCGTTGACGCCGCGTTCGGCGAGGTAGCCGCGCAGGAGGCCGTCATAGCTTGTGGCCAAGCGCTTGCCTTCGAGCTCCTCGACCTTGCTGAAGTCGCCCACCGGGCCGGCGAAGCGGAACGTTGAGGCGGCAAAGCCCAGCGGCAGCAGTTCCTCAGCCTCCACCTCGGCGTCCAGGAGCAGGTCGCGGCCGGTGATGCCGACGTCGAGCGTTCCCCGGCCGACGTAAACGGCGATGTCCCGCGGGCGGAGGAAGAAGAATTCAATGTCGTTGTCCGGGTCTACCATGACCAGCTCGCGGGTATCGCGGCGCTGGCGGTAGCCGGCTTCGGACAGCATGGCCGAAGCCGCTTCGGACAGGGATCCCTTGTTGGGGACGGCAACACGCAGCATGGGGGTCTTTCTGGGTTAGGAAGTCTTGGTTACAGGCAATCGGCCACGCTCAGCATGGCTACAGATGCTTGTAAACGTCTTCCAGGGTCAGGCCTTTGGCGAGCATCAGAACCTGCAGGTGGTACAGGAGCTGGGAGATTTCCTCGGCGGCGGCCTCATCGGATTCGTATTCGGCAGCCATCCACACTTCGGCGGCTTCCTCCACGACCTTCTTGCCGATGCCGTGGACTCCGGACTCCAATTCTGCGACGGTGCGGGAGCCTGCCGGACGGGTGGCTGCCTTCTCACTCAGTTCTGCGAACAGCGTCTCGAAATTCTTCACGCCCTCCAGCCTACTTGCTCCGGGCCTGACCCCGCCTGTCGGGCCGTTCCATGACGGCGCCGATGTGAGGTAATGCACAGGTCCGGAGCAGGCAGCGGATCAGCTGTACTGCTTGAGGGTCACCGCAGTGGCCAGCGCCGCGGTGACAGCCTCGTGGCCCTTGTCTTCCTTGGACCCGGGCAGGCCCGCGCGGTCCAGGCCCTGCTGTTCGGTGTCGCAGGTGAGCACGCCGAAGCCAACGGGGACGCCGGTGTTGACGCTGACGTCGGTCAGTCCCATCGTGGCCGCCTCGCAGACGTACTCGAAGTGCGGTGTTCCGCCGCGGATCACGACGCCCAGCGCCACCACTGCGTCGAAGTGCTTGGCGAGCCGGGCTGCGGCCACGGGGAGCTCGAAGCTGCCCGGCACCCGCAGGACGGTGGGCTCGCTGATTCCGGCGTCCTTGGCGGCGCGGAGCGCGCCGTCCAGCAGCCCGTCCATGATCTGGGTGTGCCAGCTCGCGGCCACAATGGCCAGCTTCAGCTGCGACGTCTCCGCCGGGTTAAGGGTCGTGAGGTCAATCTCCGGTGCGCCGTGTCCACTCATCTAAAGTCTCCTGGTTCGTTCTTTTTGGGTCAGTCTTGGTGCTGAAATCAGTCTTGGGTACTTGAGTCAGTCTTGTTCGTGCTGGAAAGGCGCCGGTCCGGCCGACGGTGACGCGGCCACCGGCTCAGCCTCCTGGCTGTCGAGGACGAGCCGGTGGTCCATCCGGTCCTTCTTGGTCTGCAGGTAACGGATGTTCTGTTCGCGCGAGGGCACCTCGGTGGGAACCATCTCGACGACGGTGACGCCGGCGTCCGCCAGCCGGTTCTGCTTGTCCGGGTTGTTGCTCAGCAGGCGCACTTCGTGCAGTCCAAGCTCGGCCAGGATCTGCGCGGCGGCGTTGTAGCAGCGCGCATCCACGGGCAGGCCCAGCTGCTCGTTGGCTTCAACGGTGTCGAAGCCGGCTTCCTGCAGGGCGTACGCCTTGATCTTGTTGGCCAGGCCGATGCCGCGGCCCTCCTGTCCGCGCAGGTACAGCAGCGTGCCGCCTTCCTCGCTGATCTTCTCAAGGGCGTAGGCCAGCTGCTCGCCGCAGTCGCAGCGGTACGAACCGAAAACATCGCCGGTGAGGCATTCCGAGTGCAGCCGCACCAGCGGCGCCTTGCCGTCCACGGGCGGAATCGGTGAACTGACGGCGAGGTGCTCGATTCCTGTCACCAGGTCGGTCCAGGCCTGGGCCACGAAGACCCCGAATTCGCTGGGCAGCTGGACCACGGGTCCGCCGCTGACCGGGTGCGGCCGGCGCCCCGCCGTAACGTCTTTTCGTGCCTCTGAAGCCGTCATCGCATCTCCTTGTTCCCTGCCGGCGCTGCCGTCCGTCCGCCTGGCTGTGCTGTCTCCAGGTATGCCACCAGATCCTCGATCGAGATCAGCGGGCACCCGTGCTCAGCAGCGAAGCCGCGAAGTCCGTCCAGGCGCATCATTTCTCCGTTGTCGTACACCACCTCGGCGATCACGCCCACCGGTTCCAGTCCGGCAAGCCTGCACAGGTCCACGGCCGCTTCGGTGTGGCCCGGACGTTCACGCACTCCACCGTTAACGGCCCGCAGCGGGAAAACATGCCCGGGACGGGTGATCGATTCCGGGCGGCTGCCGGGATCTGCCAGCACGCGGGCCGTGAGTGCACGGTCCGTCGCGGAAATTCCCGTGCTGACGCCAATGGCGGCATCGCAGGACACCGTGTAGGCAGTGCCCTTGGAGTCTTCATTGACCTCGACCATGGGCGGCAGGAGCAGGGCATCAGCCCGGGCTCCGTCGAGCGGTACGCAGATGACCCCGGAGCTGTAGCGGACGGTCCAGCCCATCAGCTCGGGAGTGGCGTGCTGGGCAGCGAAAATGATGTCGCCTTCATTTTCGCGGTCCTCGTTGTCCACCACCAGCACCGGAAGTCCGGCCGCCATGGCGCGGACGGCGTCCTCGATCGGGTCAAGGAGCGTGTTGCCTGACAGGACATCCGCAGTGGCACCGGGTCGGGGCGTGTTCTTGAGCTGGCTCACTTGGATTCCCCCGCTCCGGCAGCAGCAGTGGCGGTGTGAGCGCCGGTGGCTGCGCCTCCGGCGAAGGCGAGCAGCCGTTCCGTGTACTTGGCCAGGACATCGACTTCGAGGTTTACCTTGCTGCCGGGCTTCTTCGCGCCCAGGCCCGTATCGGCCAGGGTAGTGGGAATGAGGCCCACTTCGAACCACGGGGCAGGTTCCGGCGCCTCGCTGACGGCAGTGACCGTGAGGGAGACGCCGTCGACGGCGATGGAGCCCTTTTCGGCGATGTAGCGGGCAAGGCGCACGGGTACGCCGAACCTCAGGCGGTCCCAGTTGCCCAGTGCTTCGCGCTCGAGGAGCTCGCCGACCCCGTCCACGTGGCCCTGGACAACGTGTCCGTCCAGGCGCCCGCCAGCAGGAACGCAGCGTTCCAGGTTGACGGTGTCGCCCGTGTTCAGCTCGCCGATGGTGCTGCGGACCAGGGTCTCACCCATGACGTCGACGCTGAAGTCCTTGCCGTCGATGTCCGTGGCGGTCAGGCATACTCCGTTGACGGCCACCGAGCCGCCCAGGGTCAGTCCTTCGGTGCTGGTTGGCGCATGGAGGCGCACCGTGGCACTGACGGCGCCGTTGCGTTCTACGGACAGGACCCTGCCCTGTTCGGCAATTATTCCGGTAAACATCAGTTGCCTCCTGTGGCGGTGCCCGCGCCGGTGCGGTGCGGTAAGGATTCGGGTGAGCTGGTGAGGGATGAAATGAGTTCTGAGGCGGCTGCCGGTTCGGCGTGCGCGGGTTCGGCCTGCACGGGTTCGGTGTGCGCGGGTTCGGCGTGGCCCGGAAAGAGGTGGAGCCGCAGGTCCCGGCCGAGGGTCTGCACCGCTCCCCCGGATGCCTGGTCCCAATCCCAGGCCTGGGCCTCCGCGAGGGTGGTGATGCCGAGGTCGCCGAGGGCTGCCGTGCCGGACCCGAGAAGGGTGGGCGCGAGGTAGACGATCAATTCATCCACGAGTCCGGCGGCGAGGAAGGCGCTCAGGATGCTGGACCCGCCTTCCACCATGACGTGGCGCACGCCGGCCGCGAACAGCCGTTCCAGGGCCTCGTGCGGATCCCGGGTGGGCAGGTGCAGCACCCGGCCGTCGTCCCCGTGGATGGCGGCGTCGTCGGGAATTCCCCGGAGGCCCATGACGGCGCGCAGCGGCTGGCTGCCTGCCGCATGGCCCGACGAATCCCGGGCGGTGAGCCGCGGGTTGTCCACCAGGAGCGTCTGCGTGCCCACCAGGATGGCATCAACCCGGCTGCGGAGTCCGTGGTTGTCGGCGAGGGATTCCGGGCTGGAGATCCACTGGCTGGTGCCATCAGCTGCAGCGATGCGGCTGTCCAGGGTCTGGGCAATGTGCAGGGTGACAAAGGGGCGCTGGCCGAACACGGCCTCAAACCAACGGCGGTTCAGCTCGTAAGCGGCGCGCGCGGACAGGCCGGAACGAACGCTGACACCCGCGGCCCGCAGCGTTGCGGCTCCGCCGGCGGCAGGGTCGTGGGGGTCGTCCACCGCGTACACCACCGAAGCGATGCCGGCATCGATGATTGCCTGGGCACATGGCCCGGTCCGTCCGCAGTGGTTGCAGGGCTCCAGGGTGACCACCATGGTGGATCCGGCCAGGTCGATGCCCTTCATGCCGGCCTGGGCAATGGCATCGGCCTCTGCGTGCGCCGTGCCGGCGCCGCGGTGGTAACCGGTCACCAGTTGCCGGCCATCGGATCCGATGACGACGGCGCCCACGAGAGGGTTTGCCCCGCGGGGACCGTGGAGCGCGGCGGCGAGGGCAGCCTCCATGGCGTCGATCTCGGCAGCACTGAACTGGTCCGTAGTCTGCGGCGTCAAAGCGTTCGTCGTTCCTTCCCTCGAAACCGAGTAGGCTCCGGGGGTATACGACAGCGCAATACCACACCGCCGAAAGGGCAGTGCAGTAACAGCTGTACGTGCTTCTCTCATCCAGACTTTAACTGTCGGTACCGGAATTTCACCGGTTCAACCGTCCGCCGGAACAGTTCCCCAAAAGGATCTGTGCCGGCTCGCGGGTCGCGGACTGTCACCGCCGGTTCGGACTTACACCGACCCCGGAGCACGTAGTGTGTGTTGTTATTCTGTCACAACTGAGTGACTGGTCCGTCTATTCCCGTCAGACTCCGTCATGATTGCGAAACAGGGCCGGACCCGGCCGAGACCGGGCGGGAGCCGGCCGCCCGGAGGCGGTCAATCGCCGTCGCAGGGTCCTCCGCGCCGTACACCGCGGAGCCTGCAACAAACACATTGGCGCCGGCTTCGGCCGCCCGGACAATGGTCTCCTCGGTGATGCCTCCATCCACCTGCAGCGCCACCCCGGTGCCGGAGCCGTCGATCGCTGCCCGGGCCCGCCTGATCTTGGGGAGCGTCAGGTCCAGGAAGGACTGGCCGCCGAAACCGGGTTCCACAGTCATGATCAGCAGCAGATCCAGTTCCGACAACATGTCCAGGTAGGGCTCCACCGGCGTGCCGGGGCGCAGGGCCATACCTGCCTTGGCACCTCGAGCGCGAAGCTCCCGGGCCAGTTTGATGGGCGCGATCGAGGCTTCAACGTGGAACGTCACTGACGCGAGTCCCGCGTCCGCATAAGCGGGCGCCCAGCGGTCGGCGTCGGCGATCATCAGGTGCGCATCCAACGGCACCGGGCTCACGGCCTGGATGCGCTGCACCACGGGCAGGCCAAGGGTCAGGTTCGGCACAAAATGGTTGTCCATGACGTCAACGTGGACGGCGTCTGCATTGCTGATTCTGCGCAGCTCTGCCTCCAGGTTGACGAAGTCGGCGGAGAGAATGCTGGGGTTGATGCAGCACTGAGCCATGTCGGCTCCTTTCACTGAAGGCTGAGGGATCAGGGTTTCTTGTGGATGAGTGCCAGGAACATTGCGTCCGTCCGGTGTACATGCGGCCACAGCTGGGCGGTCAGTTCATGGCCGGCCTCCAGGTGCCCGGGCAGGCTCACCTTGTCCAGGGCAGCGCCGGCATCGAGCAGTTCCAGGTCGTCGCGCTTGCGCAGCGCATCGGTCACGACGGCGGTGGTCTCGGCAGGGTGCGGCGAGCAGGTCACGTACGCGACCACGCCGCCGGGCCGGACAGCGTCGAGTGCCGACTTCAGCAGTTCCCGCTGCAGCGGGCCAAGATCCGCGAGGTCCTTGGGGGTGCGCCGCCACCTTGATTCGGGCCTGCGCCGGAGGGCGCCCAGTCCACTGCAGGGAACATCGACGAGGACGCGGTCGAATGTTTCCGCCATCTCAGTACCTACGTCGCGGCCATCGCCGGTCCGGACATGCCACACCTCGTGCGGGACCGCGGCCAGGGCCTGCCTCACCAGCTTGGCGCGGTGCGGGGCGGGTTCGTTGGCCAGCAGGGTGGCACCCTGCTGCCGGGCGAGGGCACCCAGCAGCGCCGCCTTGCCGCCCGGTCCGGCGCAGAGATCCAGCCACTTTTCGCCGCTTTGGCCGGCGGACTGCGCCTCCGGCTTCCCCGGATCCGCAGGTGTCAGGTCGACGGCGGCCATGGCGCGGGCAACCAGCTGCGAGCCTACGTCCTGGACCCTGGTGCTGCCTTCCCTTACCGATGCGAGCCGGCCGAGGTCGCCGCCGCTGGAGAGGGCCGAGCCTTCCACCAGCTCGCCGGCAGTGGCTCCGCCTTCCAGGGCTTCGTCGAGGCTTCCCAGCCCGGGCAGAGCAACGAGGTTGACCACCGGGGCGGCGTTGTCCGCCTCAAGGAGTTCGTTGATCTCGGTGACCGGGCGCCCGTGCGCCACCAGGGACTGCCGCAGGGCGCGGACAATCCACTCGGGGTGGGCGTAACGGACGGACGCCACCCGGGTTTCGTCCTGCTCGTCGCTGAGCAGCAGCTCGAGCCACTCGTCCAGGGTGTGGGCGGAGACCTTGCGCAGGACGGCGTTGATCAGGGCCGACGGGCCGGCTCCGATGACCGCCCGGGCGAGTCCCACGGTCTGGTCCAGGGCAGCGTGGGCGGGTACGCGCATGGCCAGCAGCTGGTGGGCGCCGATCCGAAGGGCGTCCAGGATGGCCGGATCCAGCTGGTCCAGCGGCCGGTCGACGCAGCGGGCCAGTACGGCGTCATAGGTTCCCTGGCCGCGCAGCGCCCCGTAGCTCAGCTCGGTGGCGAACCCGGCGTCCCGCTTGTCCAGGCCATGGTGGCGGATTCGCGCCGGCAGGACCAGGTTTGCGTAGGCGTCTTCCGACGCGACCGCACGCAGCACTTCAAACGCCACCAGCCGGGCCGGGTCGGCACGCCGTGTGCGCTGCGAAGGGGCATTCTCGGTGAAGTTCCGCTTGGGTCCGCGGTTGCGCTCCCGACCCTGGGCGTCCCGCTGGCTTCCGCTGCGGCTGCCGCCGGATCCGCCGGACGGCCCGCCGCCGCTTGTTCTCCCCTGACGGGGGGCCCTGCCGCGGCCGCTGCCGCCCGTTCCGGACTCACTCATTCGAATACCACGCCTTCCAGTGCTGCCTGTCCGCGCGCCCAGTCGGCGGCGGCCATCATCTTTTTGCCCGAAGGCTGGATCCGCGTCAGCTCAACGGGATGGGAACCTGTCCCCACCAAAACGCTTTTGCCGTCGGGAAGCACCTGCCCCGGCTTCTGCGGCGGCGCCTCGGTCCTGAGTACAACCGGGTCGAGTTTGACCCGCTGCCCCTCCAGCGTGGTCCACGCGCCGGGTTCGGGCGTGACGCCGCGCGCCCGGCGCCCGATGGCAAGGGCGGGCTGGTGCCAGTCGATCCGGCCGTCGTCGATGCCCAGTTTGGGCGCCAAGGACACATCCCCCGACTGCGGAACCGCGACGGCCCGTCCTGCCTCGATGGCCGAAAGCGTCTGGGCGAGCAACACGGCGCCACTGTGGGAGAGCCGTTCCAGGAGTGCCCCGGAGGTGTCGTCAGGACGGACGGCCTCGGTCAGGGTGCCGAAGACGGGGCCAGTGTCCAGCCCCTCCTCAAGCAGGAACGTAACGGCGCCGGTGATGTCGTCGCCGGCAATGACCGCGCGCTGCACGGGCGCGGCGCCGCGCCAGGCGGGGAGGAGGGAGAAGTGCAGGTTGATCCAGCCGTGCCGCGGAACGTCCAGCGCGGCGCGCGGAATGAGGCCGCCATAGGCGACGATGGCGGCGGCATCCGGTGCCGCGGCGGCGATCCTTGCCGTCACGTCCGCGTCCACCTTCGCGGCATGGATCACTTCGATGCCGAGTTCGGCGGCGCGGGCGGCAACGGGCGACGGCGTGAGCACGCGCTTGCGTCCGATCGGCGCGTCCGGCCGGGTCAGGACGGCGACGACGTCAAAGCCGGCCTGCACCAAAGCGTCCAGGGACGGGACCGCGACAGCCGGCGTACCGGCGAAGAGGACCCTCACTCGGCGGCGCCGAAACTGCCGCCGCTGAAGCTTCCGCCACCAAAACTGGAGCCAACAGTCTTGGCCCGCTTCGACGTCGTCCGCTCGGTGATGGCGTCGTAGTTGGCGTTGCGGATGGAACGCAGGGCGGCCTTGCGGTCTTCACCCTCGAGCCTGTCCGTGAACAGGATGCCGTCCAAGTGGTCCGTTTCATGCTGGAAGCAGCGGGCCAGCATGCCCTCGCCGTCCACCGTGACGGGGTTTCCGTGCAGGTCGACGCCGGTGACCCGGGTGGCACGTCGCCTCCGGACCGGGAAGCCGAGGCCAGGGATGGACAGGCAGCCTTCCACTTCGTCGGGCTGGAAGTCGTCGCTGTTTTCCAGCACCGGGTTGATGATGTGGCCTTCCACTCCGCCGATGCGGTAGGTGAACACGCGCTTGCTGACGCCGACCTGGGGCGCGGCCAGTCCTGCACCGTCCACGTCCTCCATGGTTTCGGTCATGTCGGCGACTAGTTTTGCGAGTTCCGGCCCGAATTCCGTCACGGGATCGGCAACTGTGCGCAGCACAGGGTCGCCGATGATGCGGATACTCAAAATGGCCATGTGCAATCTGTCCTTCGGTGGTGCTGGGTAAGCGGGTACGGGATCCAGTCCAGTTTAGTTGGCCGGCTACCTGCCGGGCACAGCCTGCAGTGTCGGCGGTGCCACGGGCAGCGGCGGCGGCGCCAGCGGGAGCAGGGCTGTTCCGGCGCTGACGGTGTCGGCCGACATCTCCCAGACGCGCCGCAGGGCGCAGAACTTCCACCAGTGGTGCTTGAGCACCTCCGGGTTGGCACGCATTGGCCGGACCTCCGTCTCCCCGATGGCGACCGCCAGCAGGATCGGGGACTCGCCGTGCCGCCAGGGCTCCCACTCCCCTGCGACAGGATCAACCAGGCTTTCCTCGGCCTTCATTCCCGCCACCAGCTGCATCACCACTTTGTCGTCCAGCGGCTTGACCGTGCCGTCCCGGGTGGTGCCCTTGGTCTTGTAATCGATAATGCAGGTCCTGCCGTTGATCCTGGCGACCAGGTCCAGCGTGCCTGCGTACCCGACTGTCTTATTCCAGACGGTGACTTCGGGCGCGACCGGCTCCACAGCAAACAGTTCCCACCACTCGTCGAATCGCGCCGCAAAGGCTTCCTCGCCGTTTGCTGCCAGCGCCTCCCGCATTTCCTTCATCTGATGTGGCCGGCCCAGGGCCCTGAGTGCAACCTGTTCGCAGTAGTTGTGCACGCGGTCGCCTCGCCGGGCAGCGTCGTCGCGGTAGGTTTCCGCTGCTTTGGCAGCCCGGCTGACCGCCTGGCGGACCTTTGCGGGGCTTCCCAGGATCCCGGGGAGCAGCGGATCGCTGGCCAGGCTGTTTGCCCCCATGTACCCGAACCAGCCGTCGAGGCCGTGCGGCTGCTGGCCGATCACGGTGGTGATGGACGGGACGGAAAACGATTCGGAGGTGGAGCGTGCATACATCCGCCCGTATTCCGTGGCGTGGGCAAGGAGTGGATCAGTCATGCAAACACTCTTTCATGAAGGGCTGACAGGATTGCCGGGCGGCAAGGGACGCGGCCGGAAAGCGAAATGGCCCGTCCCGCTGATTCAGCGGAACGGGCCATTCATTGGTGGGCGATACTGGGTTCGAACCAGTGACCTCTTCGGTGTGAACGAAGCGCGCTACCACTGCGCCAATCGCCCCAATGCCATTGAATGCTAGCCCACCCCGGCGGCTTTTGGAAATCGAGCCCTTCGACGCCGAAACGAACCATCGAATTACACGGCTGTCATTAGCTTTATCCCCTAGATTTCAAGGAAGTAAGGGCCTAGGGCGCCGATGACGAGGGGCCGATTTGTAAGTTCCCCGAACCTCCTATAGAGTTCTTACTCGTTGGAACGCGAGGAAATGCCGAATGCGGCACGGAAATGCTGACAATAATGCGGACGTAGCTCAGCTGGTAGAGCACCACCTTGCCAAGGTGGATGTCGCGAGTTCGAATCTCGTCGTCCGCTCG